>JAENXA010000117.1 GCA_016649735.1 Prolixibacteraceae bacterium
ATTCCCGGGAAAAAACATAGTCCGCCAAGGCGTGAGGCTGTTACTGTGTGTATTTTTCTTTTATTTGGTTTGTCGATCAGTCTTTGTGTTAAAGCCCATAGTAATATTCTTGGAATGCAGTACCATACAATACAAAAACATAAAATAAAAGCTGAAATATATAATAAAAAAATTCTCATGCTTTCTTTAATCTGATTAGGTGTTTATTTTAATAAATTATAAAAGTAAAGAATATTATCTTTATTTTTATCTCTTGTTAAATTATAATACTTAAATTCCACAAGGAAGTTTCGTAATAGATAATTCCTTGCGAATTTTAGGTAATAAATTATAAGGTATGAAGTTTATAGTTATAGGATTGGGTTATTTTGGTTCGAAACTGGCTGTTAATCTTACTAATCAGGGACATGAGGTGATAGGTGTTGATAATCGTCCTGACAGGATTGATGAGCTGAAGGATTCAATTAGCATAGTTATGGATATGGATACAACTGTTGAATCGGCTGTTAAAACTTTACCTCTTGATGATACTGACGCTGTGGTAGTTGGTATTGGTGAGGATGTTGGATCTTCGATTTTAACGTTGTCTATATTAATGAGTCTGAATGTGAAGCGGCTTATAGGTAGGGCGATTACTCCGCGGCATGAAAATATTTTGATGCATATAGGGATTAAGGAAATTGTTCATCCTGAGGAGGAGGCTGCTTTTGCGCTGAGTTCTATGTTACGACTGAGGAATGCTCTTAAGATAACAGAACTTGATGATGATAATCTGATTGTTGAACTTTATGTTCCCAAGAAGTATGTAGGTCATACTCTTGAGAGTATTAATTTACTTAAGCGGTTTAATCTTAGACTTATGGCTGTAAAGGTGCTCCCTGAAAAAAAACATGATCTGCTTAATCTTAAGAAGAAAAAGCCCGGATATATTGCTGATTTTGATTTTCCTTTACAAATGGCACTGAAGGATGATGATGTTTTAGTTTTGGCCGGAAATCTTAAGGATATCAGACAGCTGAGTGAAGAGTAATTCCTGTTAAATTTGTATAGTAGAATGGGGTATTTGGGGGATGGTTTAATTTAGCTTTATATTTTCGAGATAACCGGCAAGTCCTTCTTCAAGTTTGTACTCATGGGCCGATATTCCGTTTTCTTTTAGTGCCTGGTAGAGTCCCTGGTTTATCATTCTTCCTGTTCTAAGCGGAAAGTCGAGAAGTTGCGGATATTTTTTTTCATCTTTGGGATCTTTGAAAAAGTGAATGCATGATGATAATTGTGTTGATAAATAAATTCGGCAGGCTAAAGGCCGTGCAGGATATGCTATGCATATATCATTGCGGAGCAGGGGACATGGAAATTTAAAATTTTGCAGTTCTTTTTTGCTAAGGTGGGCTGTTTTTTCGTTTTTTTCTTTTGCTTTTTTTAGAATTTCCTGTTGCTGTGCGAGGGTAAAGTTTTCTTTAATGTAGTTGCCCAGGTATTCTATTTCGTATGAATTTGCGAAGACGGGCTGATGACAGCAGTAGCCGCAGCCTTTTTTACAGTCTGGTTTTACTTTGTGATTTTCAGAAAATTTCAGGAAAGAATCAATTAACTGGTCAATTGATTGATACATGGCTTTTACGGCTTGCTGAAGGGAGATGTTTTCTTTTGTGTTTTTTGTCGCTACCCGTTGTCCCATCAGGTATCCGTCGTTATAGAACAGACGATTTTGTTCTGATATGTCCATTGTATGTTTTTAGTATTGTCTTTTTTTGGCTGTTATATGTCTTGATGTTGGTGATATTTCTTTTATGTTTACTTCGATTAGTTCTTCGGGGAGAAGTTCTTCTATTTTTTCGGGCCATTCTATAAAGCAATAGTCTCCGCTGTTTAGGTAGTCGTCGATGCCGATGTCCATAGCTTCTTCTATGTTTTTAATACGGTAGAAGTCGAAGTGGTATATTTGTCCGGACTTAGGTGTGTCGTATTCATTGATTATTGCAAATGTGGGGCTGGTGATGTTGTCTTTGGATCCTAATGTCTGACACAATGCTTTTATGAATGTTGTTTTTCCTGCTCCCATTTTTCCGTAGAATGCAAAGATGCGTTCTTCTTTAAATTCTTTTAGAAAGGATATTGCTGCTTTATTTGTTTCCTTTAAAGATTTTGTGTCTATTGATAACATATTTAATTTTTTTTCTGCAAATTAATCAACTTAGTTTAAATTTTATTAAAAAAAATTAGCAAATATTTTTTTTAATTGAGCTTTATAAAAAAATATGTTATTTTTGTTATCATAAGAGAAGCAGCAGGATAATTTATCTGAGTTGTGAATAATATTGGGAAACACTGTTTCTTATTGTCTTAAAAAGGATTTAGTTTAATTAAAAGATAAAATTTTAGACTTATGAACGTTCCTGAAAATTTAAAGTACACGAAAGATCATGAATGGATCCGTGTTGAAGAAGATGGTATAGCCACTGTAGGGATTACCGATTTTGCTCAGGGTGAACTTGGTGATATAGTTTTTGTAGAGGCTGAAACTGTTGATAACATGGTTTTTGTTGGTGAATCGTTTGGTACAGTTGAGGCAGTGAAAACGGTTTCCGATTTGTTTATGCCTGTGTCGGGTGATGTACTGGAACTTAATCCTGAACTGGAAGATACGCCTGAACTGGTTAATCAGGATCCTTATGAAAAGGGATGGATGATTAAGGTTAAAATGAGTGATCCTTCTGAAGTGGATAAGCTTATGGATGCAGAGTCTTATAAGAAGATGCTGGAATCTTAATGCAGCTTAAATTCGTTGGATTTCTCGTATAATAGGATATAAAAAAAACCGGTTTTAGCCGGTTTTTTTTATATCCTATAGTTATTGTTTTTACAGTTTTTTTGCTATTTCAATCTGTTCGAAGGCTTCTACGAAGTCACCTATTTTGATGTCGTTGTAGTTTTCGATGTTTAATCCGCATTCAAATCCTGAACTTACTTCTTTTACGTCTTCTTTAAATCTTTTGAGAGATCCCAGTGTCCCTGTGTAGATTACAATTCCGTCGCGTATTACTCTTACTTTGCTGGAGCGGGCGATTTTTCCGTCACGTATAATACATCCGGCAATTGTTCCTACTTTCTTGATTTTAAATGTTTCTGTTACTTCTCCTGTTCCCTTAATTACTTCCTTGATTTCCGGGGACAGCATTCCTTCCATTGCTGACTTGATTTCTTTTATAGCATCGTAAATGATGGAATATAGCTGAATGTCTACTTGCTCTTTTTCTGCGAGTTTACGAGCCTGAAGTGTCGGTCGTACCTGAAATCCTACTATGATTGCGTCTGAAGCAGTTGCCAGCATTACATCTGATTCTGAAATTGCTCCTACGGCTTTGTGGATTACATTTACCTGAATTTCTTCTGTTGACAGTTTTATTAATGTGTCGGATAGTGCTTCTATTGATCCGTCTACATCTCCCTTTACTATTATGTTTAGTTCCTGGAAGTTTCCTATGGCAATGCGCCTTCCTATTTCTGAAAGGGTAATATGTTTTTGTGTACGTAATCCCTGTTCACGTGCAAGTTGTTGTCTTTTGTTGGCAAGAATTCTGGCTTCTCTTTCTTCTGAGATTATATTAAATTTGTCTCCTGCCTGCGGTGCACCATCAAGTCCTAAAACTATTACCGGATCTGAAGGTCCTGCCGATTTAATGCGCTGGTTTCTTTCATTAAACATGGCCTTTACATTCCCGTAGTATTGTCCTGCGAGTATGGTGTCACCTTCTTTAAGTGTTCCGTTTTGTACTATCATGGTGGCCATATATCCACGGCCTTTATCCAGAGATGATTCTATTACTGTTCCGGTGGCGCGTTTGTCTTTATTTGCTTTTAATTCGAGCATGTCTGCTTCAAGGAGTATTTTCTCTAAGAGTTCGTGAATGTTGGTTCCTTTTTTCGCAGATATGTCTTCACTTTGGTATTTTCCTCCCCATTCTTCAACAAGAAGATTTTTAGAGGCGAGTTCTTCTTTTATTCGTTCGGGGTTTGCTCCCGGTTTGTCTATTTTATTAATGGCAAATACAATTGGTACTCTTGCTGCCTGTGCATGATTTATTGCTTCTGTTGTTTGTGGCATGATGCCGTCATCTGCTGCTACTACAATTATGGCAATATCTGTAATTTGTGCTCCTCTGGCTCGCATGGCGGTAAAAGCTTCATGTCCCGGAGTATCAAGGAAAGTAATATGACGTCCGTTTTTCAGTGTTACATTATAGGCTCCCATATGCTGTGTAATTCCTCCGGCTTCTCCCGCAATTACATTTGTATTACGTATATAATCCAGAAGAGATGTTTTACCGTGGTCTACATGTCCCATAACTGTTACTATAGGAACACGCGGATGTACTTCGTCTGGAAGTTCATCTTCATTGTCAATGATTTCATCAATGGCAGAGTTTACAAATTCAACTTTAAATCCGAATTCGTCGGCAACTACGCTTAGTGTTTCTGCGTCAAGTCTCTGGTTTATAGATACAAATAAACCCAGATTCATACATGTGGCGATTACTTCGTTGACACTTACGCTCATCATTGTTGCCAGCTCTGAAACTGATACAAATTCGGTGACCTTTAATATTTTCTTTTCTTCGTTTTGCTTTTTCTGCTCAACAACTGCGCGTTCACTTGCGGCTAATCGTTTATCTTTACGATATTTTGATCCTTTTGTTCTTTTCGAAGAGGTTAGTCTTGCTAATGTATCTTTTATCTGTCTTTGTACCTGTTTATCGTCGACTTCTTTTTTCACAGGACGTTTCCTGTTTTTATTGAATGAATCGTGGGAGCGAAAGTTGCTTTTCCCTGAGTTATTTCTTGGGGCGTTGTTGGTGCCGACTGCTCCGCTTCTGTTGCTACTGTTGCTACTGCTATGTGTACTGCTATGTGTACTGGTATTGCTACTGCTACTGTTGTTGTTGCTGTTGCTTCCGACTGCTCTGTTTCTGTTGTTGTTATTATTGACAGTTCCGCTTTTGCCAGGAATACGACGGCGTTTTTTACGATGATCTGACTGATCTCCGATTTTTTTGTCTCCTGTGACGCCGGTTTTATTGTCTCCGGTGATGCCGGTTTTATTTCTTGATTTATCAGTGTCTTTGTATTGTTGTTTCCTGACTTTCCCTCTTTCGATTCTCTCTTCTTCTTTTTGTTTCTTTGTCTTTTTTGCAGGACGTGTCTTCTGATTAATGGTAGAAAGATCTATTTTACCTACGACTTTAACTTTGTCTAC
>JAENXA010000032.1 GCA_016649735.1 Prolixibacteraceae bacterium
AATAGGGCTTTTATTGGAAAAAAACGTACTGCCTTCACGTTATGCTGAAATAACCGGAAATGATTCCATGTGGCTATGGGCAATAATACTGGCCGTATTCGGTTTCTCAATCATATTTATTGCAGAGAAATACATAAACAGGCGAAAAACATCCAATGCAAAGAACTGAAAAAACATATAGACATGAAAACATACGGATTAATTGGTTACAAACTGGATTACTCATTTTCAAGGAAATTTTTCACAGAAAAATTCAAAAATGAAAAACGTGAAGATTACGAATATATAAACTTTGAAATAGATTCAATAAACGAATTTCCCGAACTTTTTAAAAAAGATAAAACTATTTACGGATTAAACTGCACTATTCCCTATAAAGAGCAAATAGTCCCCTTTCTTGATGAGATAGATCCGGAAGCAGCAGCCATAGGAGCTATAAACACAGTAAAAATTATACGGGGTAAAAATCAGCCATTAAAATTAAAAGGATACAACACCGATATTTATGGCTTTGAAAATTCGCTAAAACCACTCTTAAAAAAATATCACAAAAAAGCATTAATACTTGGAACAGGAGGAGCCTCAAAAGCGGTTAAGCATATCCTTGAAAAATTGAATATAGAATACCTTATGGCTACAAGGAAAGAAAATCCCGGAACGGGCAAAATTTCCTACTCACAAATCAACAAAGATATTATCGATGAATTCCTATTAATTGTAAATACAACACCACTTGGAACATATCCCAATGTTAAAGATTGTGCAGATCTGCCATATCAGTATCTTACAAAAAACCATTTGCTATACGATCTGGTCTATAACCCTGAAATAACAGCATTCATGCAACATGGAACAAACATGGGAGCAACTGTTCTAAACGGTTTAAAAATGCTCCGTCTGCAAGCAATAAAATCATGGGAAATATGGAACAGCTAAATAAAAATATAAAATAAAGAACTAAAAACGTAAATCATAAAACGCATAATAAAAAAATCATGAAAAAGACTCTTTTAATTTTAGCGGCAGGAATGGGAAGTCGTTTTGGCGGATTAAAACAAATTGAACCTATCGGTCCGGCCGGAGAAACAATATTAGAATATTCACTGTTTGATGCAATAAGAGCAGGTTTCGACAAAGTCGTTTTTGTCATAAGAAAAAGTTTTGAGAAAGAATTCAAAGCTCATTTTGAAAATAAGCTTAAAGGTAAAATAGAAGTTCAATATATTTTTCAGGAACTTGACAATCTTCCCTCCGGTTATCAGGTGCCGGCAGAAAGAGAAAAACCATGGGGAACTGGACATGCCATACTTGTAGCGAAAAAAGCCATAAATGAACCTTTTGCTATGATCAATGCAGATGATTTTTACGGAACTTCAGCATTTCAGGAAATTGCAGATTTTTTTAATAATGGTATTTCCCCACAGACATATGGTATGGTTAGCTATTCTCTTAAAAATACAATTTCAGAATTCGGCTTTGTCGCAAGAGGAGTATGCAAAATAGATAGCGACAGAAATCTTTCAGAAATTACAGAAAGAACAAAAATTCAGCGGGAAGGAAAATCCATATGCTATATAGAAGGAGAAAATCATATAGACCTTAATCCGGATGCTATTGTTTCCATGAATTTCTGGGGTTTTCATCCTTCTCTTTTTGAGGAACTTGAAAAACAATTTAAATTATTTCTTGATAAAAACATCAATACTCCAAAGACAGAATTTTTCATTCCAAGTGTAATTTTTAACATGATTAAATCAAAACAGATAAATGTAAAAGTCCTGCATGCAAATTCTCACTGGTTTGGAATAACTTATCCACAAGATAAAGCTTTTGTTGTAAACCAGATTCAGAAACTCACAGAAAAAGGAATCTATCCTAAAAAACTCTGGTCATAACCAGAGTTTTAATTTTCATTCTTAAAATTATCTAAGGAATATATTTCGGATCTTAAAAAATCCGTAAGTTCCGTTTCAGAAACATTCATTCTAATATTACCTGCTTTTGCAAAAGATATTTCACCTCGTTCTTCGGATACTACAATAGCAACTGCATCTGTTGCTTCTGTAATACCAATAGCAGCACGGTGTCTTAAACCTAATAAAGGATTAAGATTCTGTTTATCTGTAATTGGCAGTATACATCTTGCGGCAACAATTTTATTACCGGCAATTATCACGGCCCCATCATGCAAAGGAGTATTTTTAAAAAAAATAGTTCCCAAAAGAGCATCAGAAATAATAGCATCAATTTTTTCTCCGGTACGGGAATACTCTTTCAGCTTTGCCTCTCTGGCACAAACAATCAAGGCTCCTGTATAATTGGAAGCCATATTTTTACAGGCATTTACCAGTATTTTCAACTGTCTGTCTGTATATAAAATATTATGAGATGCAAATAAATTTTTAGTACTCAGTAATTTATTCACCTGATTATTACTTCCAAGAAAAAGCAAAAACCTTCTGATCTCCTGCTGAAAAACAATTATCAAAGCAAGAACTCCAACTCCGATAAACTGCCCCATCAACGAGGCTATTAATTCCATATTCAGAGCTTTCACAAGAAGCCAGAATAAATAAACAATAAAAATGCCAATAAAAATATTAAAAGCCACAGTACCCTTTATCAGAGAATAAAGCTGATAAAGAATAAAAGCAACCATAAGGATGTCTAAAATATCAAGAAACCGTATGGTTATAAACAGCATCATTTATTTGCAATTTTTTTTAATTCTTCAAATATTTTAACAGCCTGAACTGCTTCTTTAACATCATGCACACGTAAAATATCAGAACCACCCAGCAAAGCCATTGTATTCAACATTTCAGTTCCCGGGAGGCTATCTTCAGGTGTTATTCCCAATAGTTTAAAAATCATTGATTTTCTACTTATTCCTGCCAAGACAGGAAGCTGAAATACCTTAAAAGAATCAAGTCGGTTCATTAATTCATAATTATCGTCAACGCTTTTCCCAAAACCAAAACCCGGGTCCAAGATAACATCCTTCACACCTGCCCTGGTAAGTAAACGAACTTTTTCTGAAAAATAAGAAGAAATATCTTTGATGATATCATCATAATGAGGATCTTCCTGCATAGTCTGCGGAGTACCGATAATATGCATTAATATATAAGGAACTCCTAACTTTGCCACCGTACTAAACATATTCTCATCAAAATTGCCGCCTGAAATATCATTTACAATACAGTCCCCCGCTACATCCATGGCCTCCATAGCAACCCATGAACGAAAAGTATCTATTGAAAGAGGAACATCAGGAAACCTTTTTTTTATAGATTTAAGTACCGGAAGTAAACGTGAAAGCTCATCTTTAGTGGAAACCATTTCTGCTCCCGGATGAGTAGAAACAGCACCAACATCAACGATATTAACACCTTCTTCAACCATTTGTTCAACATGCTGCAAAATGGCTTTCTCCTTTGTATATCTACCTCCGTCAAAAAAAGAATTTGGAGTAATATTCAAAATACCCATAACAACAGGTGTATCAAAATCTATAACTCTACCATTTAGTGTTATAGATCTTTTTCTTTTTAAGAATTTACTACCGGAACTTGTAATTAACATAGAATCAATTTATTTATTACCAATAACCTATATTTACACAAAAATATAACATTCATCACAAAATACACATTAAATTTTTACTTTTATATTTTAAAATTATTTTAGGTATATTATAAGAACAATATAAAAAAAACAAAAATAAACTATCAAAAATAGTAATTTTGCTTTTATGAAAATGGAAAAAACAATACAACAATTTAATGAAGTAATATCTGCATGTCAGAATATCTTTATAAAAAAAATGAACGATTACGGAACATCCTGGAGAATTCTCAGGCCCAGTTCCTTAACGGATCAGATATTCATTAAGGCTGAAAGAATCCGGAGTATCGAGATGAAAGGCACCATGAAAATAAAAGAAGACTGTCGTTCTGAATATATTGGAATTATCAACTATTGTTCCATGGCCATAATCCAGTTAGAAAAAAGAATATCAGACAAAGATGATATAAACGAAAAAGAAATTCTTTCATTATATCTGAGTAAAATTAATATGGCAAAGGATCTTATGTTAAACAAAAACCATGACTATAACGAAGCATGGAGAAAAATGCGTATAAGTTCCATAACTGATTTGATTCTTATGAAAATAAAACGCATCAAAAAAATTGAAGACCATAAAGGGAAAACTATAATCTCTGAAGGAATAGATGCCAACTATCTTGACATAATCAACTATTCTATCTTCGCCATTATTCTTTACGATGAGAAAAACAAAAAAAATAATTTATCTACGCCGGCCCTACTTATATGAATTATCTAAAACGCAAAATTCTGCGTACACACATTATCTAATAAATTAAAACCAAATGAAATTTCTATACTCTTTTTCGCGTTTTATCTTGGGCCTTACATTTATATTCTCAGGATTCGTAAAAGGAATTGATTTATGGGGAGTAAACTACAAATTAATCGACTATTTCAATGCATGGGGAATGGAATTTTTAATCCCTTTTGCCATGGTATTATCTGTTTTATTATCAGGAACAGAATTTATAATAGGTGTATCATTAATATGCAACACATTAATATCTGTCACCTCCTTTATTTCTTTCCTGTATATGATTTTCTTTACTTCAATCACATTTCTTATTCTTAAAACCAATCCCATTTCAGACTGCGGTTGTTTTGGAGATGCCCTAATCCTTACAAATCAGGAAACTTTTTTAAAAAACATCATACTTCTTATATTTGCGATCCTAATTCTTAAATATCACAAAAAATATACTCCGGTAAAAAAATCACCTAAATCCATAATCATCTGTATTACCACAATATGTATTTTTTTCATTATTATGGGATATTCTTTCCAACACCTTCCCATAATTGACTTTCGTCCATTCAAAACAGGGACAAATATTCCTCAGGCCATGCGAATTCCTAAAAACGCAAAAAAGTCGGAATACAAAAACGTTTTTGTTTATAAAAACATAAAAACAGGGAAAGAAAAAAAATTTTCTGAAGAAAACTACCCATGGAAAGACAGTCTTAACTGGTCCTTTATATCCATGAAATCCAAACTAATTCAGAAAGGAGACGAACCTAAAATATTCAATTTCAACATAATGACAAAAGACGGAGAAGATGTAAAAGATTTTTTCCTCTACGATAATAAACCAACCTTTTTCCTAATATTGAAAGACATAAAAACAGCTGATTTTTCCAAAGCACAAAAAATCAACCAACTTTCTGTATATGCTAAAAAAAATAACATTAATTTTATCGCACTCACAGCTGCTCCTGACGAAGACATAAAAAAAATCAGAGAGAAATATAATTTCACTTTCGACTTTTTTAATACAGATCAGACAGTATTAAAAACCATGATAAGATCCAATCCCGGATTAATTTTTATAAAAAAAGGCACCATCATAAGAAAATGGTCAAAAAACGACATACCCACCGGGGCAAAATTATAAAGTATAAAAAAAGCCTCATGTTTTTATGAGGCTTTTTTTATACTGATTTTTTATTTCTTATGTTCCAGTTGAAGAGTAACAGTAGTTCTGTCGCAAACTTCAGAAGGTCCCCAATACTGAATTGGTCCAGGATAAACAAAAGAAGTTTCAATTGCCCATTCATCGCGTTTTTCAGAAAAATATTTAAAAGGAACTCCGTCAAGTTCAACCAATGCTTTTCTGATAACCGGTTTCATATTTCCGTTTCTTTTCTCCATGTTCATCATCATAGTAATAGGAACACCACCTGCGATCCATTGTTCTGCAGGAGCTGTTGTATTGCGTACAATTGCCATATATCCGGTTTTACCTGCGCTAACCAGATTAGAAACTGTATATCCTAAAGAATAACAATAATCGGCATCGAAATTAGAAGGTATAGCACAACGTCCTTCATATCCGAAAAAATGATATTGTGTTTTAAATTTACCTGAAAATTTACCTTCTGATTTCATTTTCGAAAGTTTCTCTTTCAAAAGATCTCCCAATAATTTTTCAGTCTCAATTAGTGATACCTGAACATTTCCGTGAGGATCACGTTCAAGTGTCAGTTCTGAAGAAATTCTTTCAGGAAGGAATGAATATAATGCAGCAGACTTCTCCGAAAGAACACCTTTAAGGAATTGATGACGTTCTTTTTCATCCTTAATAGTCTTAAATTCTTCTCCTGTTTTTGTACCATCAGCCAGAACATCATTTAATTCTGAAATTAATATTTTCATTTCAGGAATAAATTCTACCAGTCCTTCAGGAATTAAAGATACACCAAAATTATTTCCATTAGCAGCACGTTTGGCTATAACTACAGCCATTTCATCAACAATTTCATTTAAAGTTTGCTTTTTGGCAGCAACTTCCTCAGAAATTAATGTAATATTTGGATGAGTTTCAAGAGCTGCTTCTAATCCAATATGAGAAGCAGAACGTCCCATAAGTTTAATAAAATGCCAATATTTTTTAGCTGAATTTGCATCCCTTTCTATATTTCCAATCAATTCTGAGTACACCTTTACAGCTGTATCAAAACCAAAAGAAGTTTCAATCATTCCATTTTTCAAATCACCGTCAATAGTCTTTGGACAACCAAGAACCTGTATTCCGGATTTTTTAGAAGCATAATATTCAGCAAGTACACAAGCATTAGTATTACTGTCGTCTCCGCCAATAATTACTACAGCCTGAATATTTAATTTTTTAAGAATCACAAGACTTTTTTCGAATTGTTCTTCCGTTTCCAGTTTAGTGCGTCCTGATCCTATGATATCAAATCCTCCTGTATTTCTGTAATCAGCTAAAAAATCAGCAGTAATTTCACGATATTTGTGATCTACCATCCCACCGGGTCCTCCCAGAAAACCATATAATTTACTATCAGGATTCAACTTCTTTAATCCATCAAATATACCAGATATAACATTATGTCCACCGGGAGCCTGTCCACCTGAAAGAATAACACCAATATTCATTGGAGCATACTTTTTATTTTCTCCTCCTTCTTCGAAAGTAACAACCGGCATCCCATATGTTTCAGGGAATAACTTTTTAATTTCTGTCTGATCTGCTACTGATTCAGTTGAATTTCCTTCCTTAATCTTAACAACACCTTTTAATGATTTCGGAAGTTTAGGCTGATATTTTGCTCTGGCCTTTTGTAATTCACTTATAATCATGTTTTTTTGTTTTATTTTTTAGATAGTTAACATTTACCAATTATTCTTTCAAAAATAAATAAAATTTAATAAATTTCATCAATACAACCAGCCGACTTCCTTTAATTTAAAACAAAATTAAAGAATACAGAATAATCCGGTTGCAATGAATCTACTAATATTATTTAATTTAATTATAGTTAGCTATTATTGACTTTCAGGTTTAAATTATTACTATTAATTTGCACTTAAATTCCGCGAGAATGTTTCGTAACGAGTATTCAAATAACAATAAATCACGACGTAACCCATTTGAATTATAGAATAATCTATGATGATTGAAGATTACTTAGTATAACTACTTATTTGTTACAATCCTCTTAACATTGAATTAACATAATTAGCCATGTGTGAGATTACTTAATATCCATTTCAATAACCAGCTGTAAAAAGGAAGTATTTTGTTAATTTTGTCTTCTCAAACAAAGGGAAAAAAATGGCGCAATCAGAAATATATATAAAAGGGGCGAGAGAACATAATCTAAAAAACATAGATATAAAAATCCCCAGGAATAAACTTATTGTAATTACAGGGCTTTCAGGATCAGGAAAATCATCTCTGGCTTTTGACACACTATATGCCGAAGGGCAACGTCGATATGTAGAGAGTCTGTCTTCATATGCACGTCAGTTTCTTGGAAGAATGAACAAACCGGATGTTGATTTTATCAGGGGAATTCCTCCGGCCATAGCAATAGAACAAAAAGTTAACTCACAAAACCCACGTTCTACAGTGGGAACATCTACTGAAATTTATGATTATCTAAAATTGCTATATGCAAGAATAGGAAAAACAATTTCACCGTTTTCAGGAAAAGAAGTAAAAAAGCACGAAGTAACAGATGTTGTAGATTATATATATTCATTTCCTGAAAAAACAAAAATATTAATAGGTTCACCTTTAAAAGAAAGAAACAAGAAATCAGTAGAAGAACAGGCTGAAATTCTTTTAAAACAGGGATATTCAAGAATTGAAATTAACGGAAAGACCGAAAAAATAGAAAATTTCATAAAAGAAAATAATAATAACGACTCAAAAGCTTCATGTCTTATTATAGTTGATCGGTTTATGGTAGATAAAAACAAAGAAAATTTATCACGTATTTCCGATTCTGTACAAACCGCCTTATATGAAGGCCATGGAGAATGTGTTATAAATGTATATAAAGAAGATGGCATAATCGAAAAAAAATTTTCAAACCGATTTGAAGAAAACGGGGTCAGTTTTGAAGAACCATCAGAACAACTTTTCAGCTTCAATAATCCATTAGGCGCATGTCCTGTATGTGAAGGATATGGTCAAATCACAGGTATAGACGAAAGCCTTGTAATTCCGAATAAATCACTATCGGTATATCAGGATGCTGTAGCCTGCTGGAAAGGAGAAACAATGAAAAAATGGAAAGAACAATTTATAAATAAAAGCATAGATCTGGAATTCCCTATTCATAAACCCTATTTCCAATTATCTGAAAAAGAAAAAGAAATACTCTGGAAAGGTAAGGGTACATTAAAAGGTATCAATGCTTTTTTTGATATGATAAAAAAGAAAGGATATAAAATCCAGTATCGTGTTATGTTATCCCGTTTCCGAGGTAAGACTATCTGTCCCGAATGCAAAGGAAGCAGACTTAGGAAAGAAGCAGGTTATGTTAAAATTGATAATGTCTCCATACAGGATTTAGTAAAAATGCCTGCTGATCAGCTATGTAATTTTTTCAAATCAATTAAACTCTCAGATCAGGACCTGCAGATAGCCAAACGTATATTAACAGAAATCAACAACAGACTGGAATTTCTCTGTGAAGTAGGATTAGGATACCTTACATTAAACAGGCTTTCCTCATCACTTTCAGGCGGTGAATCACAAAGAATTAATCTTGTAACAGCCTTAGGTTCCTGTCTTGTAGGATCATTATATATACTTGATGAACCAAGCATTGGTCTTCATCCAAAAGATACAGACCGACTTATAAAAGTATTACGAAAACTTCAAAAGATAGGGAACACCGTAATTGTCGTCGAACATGATGAGGAAATTATACGTGAAGCTGATCAGATTATAGATATAGGACCTGCAGCAGGAATTCACGGGGGCGAATTAATATTTCAGGGAGACATAAACCAGCTAAAAACAGCAAAAGGAAGTCTTACTGCAGATTACATTACAGGAAGAAAAAAGATTGAAATTCCGTCATTCAGAAGGAAATGGACCGATTCCATAGAAATTATAGGAGCCGGAGAAAACAATTTAAAAAACATAAATGTTAAATTTCCTCTTAATATTCTAACAGTAGTAACCGGAGTAAGCGGATCAGGAAAATCAACACTTGTAAGCAGTATATTATATCCCGGGCTATCCAGACTACTTGGTAACTTCTCAGGAAATAAAACAGGTGCTCATGAAATGATAAAAGGTGACTTTCACAGAATCTCCTCAGTTGAATTTGTTAATCAGCATCCTATTGGAAAATCGTCACGTTCAAATCCTGTAACTTATCTGAAAATCTATGATGATATTCGTAAGATATTCGCCAGACAACCAGATGCAAAACGTCAGGGATTTACACCGGCATACTTTTCATTCAACGTAGAAGGAGGTCGTTGTGAAGAATGTCAGGGAGAAGGACAAATTACAATAGAAATGCAATTTATGGCAGATATTCACCTTGTTTGTGAAAGTTGTCACGGAAAACGTTTTAAAGAAGAAATACTGGAAATAAAATTTAGGGATAAAAATATATACGATGTACTAAATATGACCGTCAATCAGGCCATAGAATTCTTTAGTATCGGAGAATCAGCAGAAGAGAAAAAAATCACAAAAAATTTAAAGCCACTGCAGGATGTAGGATTAGGATATATCCGTTTAGGTCAGAACTCTTCAACACTGTCAGGAGGTGAGAGTCAGCGTGTAAAACTTGCAAGTTTCTTATTAAAAGAAACTGATTCCCCTACTCTCTTTATCTTTGATGAACCCACCACAGGACTTCATTTTGATGATATCAAAAAACTCATGGACTCTTTAAACGCATTAATTTCAAGAGGTCACAGTATAATTATTATAGAACACAACCTTGATGTTATCAAATGTGCAGACTGGGTCATTGACCTCGGTCCCGAAGGAGGAGAAAAAGGAGGGAATATTGTATTCCAGGGAAAACCTGAAGATCTGGTAAAAGAAAAAAAATCATATACAGGCAAAGCTCTGGCTGAAAAATTATAAATTAAAAAACTTTCCCTTATAATATTCTCTTAAACATTACTATTGAAAAATAATCAGATATAAAATATGGAAAAAAAGAAAGATATAAAGACAGACAAAAACACCATTAAGATATTAGAATCAGGAAATCAGAAACTGATAGAAACAGCTATTGAAGATCTTAAAGAAAATGGCAATCCTGCCTATATTCCTTTTATTATAGAAATATTACATTCCACAGATAATGAAGAAATAAAGAAAAAAATTCTTCGTTTATTCTCCGATTTAAAACAACGTAACGCTATTCCTGAACTGATGAAAGCCCTTCAGAATAAAGAATACCAAAAAGAATGGGAATCTCTCATTCAGGTCTGCTGGGAAAATGGTATGGATTACAGTAAATTCTTACCTTTATTTACAGATCTTGCCATATCAGGAGATTTTATGACAGCACTGGATTCATGCACCGTCATCACAGGAATGACAGGAGAAATCTCGGATATCACATTTCAAACAGAAAGCAGAAAAATAAAAGAAGCTCTTTTAACTGAAAAATCTAAGAAAAAAGAAATTCTTCAGGACATACTGGAATATCTTCCACAACTAAAA
>JAENXA010000299.1 GCA_016649735.1 Prolixibacteraceae bacterium
AGCCATCATCAGTGCAGCCTATGTAATAGGAAACAAAGGATTAATCAGCGTAGATTATGAATATAAAGACTATTCAAACGGAGAATTTAGCAGTGCTAACTGGAACGATGACAATTCTTCCTTTGACGATGTAAATTCAGATATTAAAAACTCTTATAAATCTGCCGGCAACCTACATATAGGAGGAGAATTTCGCCCCAATGAAAATTTCAGTGTAAGAGGTGGTTTCGAATATTACCAAAGTCCTTACGAAAGTAATATAAACAAAAATTCAAACACAAAAACCTATTCTATGGGTATCGGATGGCAGATGAACGGATTTTTTACTGATCTAACATACAAAAATCTTCAGCGAAATAATTATATATATATATATGATAGTGCCGAATCTGCAAAAATAGAAAAGAACAGAGATTCTTTCATGCTAACAATCGGATTTAGATTCTGATTTTTTAGTTTTTTAATATAAAAAATAAGAATCTTCATGTTTATATTTTCTTATTTATCTTTTAAAATATAATATTATGGAGAAATTTAAAAAGTTAGATTCAAAAAATCCTATTTTTACAAAAAACAAAAATCGCGAAACAGAAAATAAACTTCAACAAAATATGAAAACCAAATATGAAAAGATTCCAACTTTTGTATTTGATGAATCATACGAAGCTTCTTTAAAAATTGCAGAAGAAATTGCCACGAAAATTAAAGAATGTCAACAAAAGAACAGGCCATGTGTTCTTGGGCTTCCTATAGGATCTACGCCAAAACAAGTATACAAGGAATTAATTAGTATGCACAAACAGGAAGGTCTGAGTTTCAAGAATGTCATCACCTTTAATCTTGATGAATACTATCCGATGAAGAAAGATTCTCTTCTTTCAGCCTATCATTACATGCATGAAAATTTATTTCAGTACGTAGACATTCCCCCTGAAAATATTCATATTCCCGACGCAGAACTTCCAATTGATAAAATATATCAACATTGTCAGAACTATGAAAACTTAATAAAAGAAACAGGAGGAATAGACATTTTACTTCTGGGCATAGGGAGAACAGGACACATAGGATTCAATGAACCTGGTTCACAGGTAAATTCCAGATCCAGAATAATTGTTGTAGACACAAAAACCAAGCAGGATGCAGCTCCTGAATTCGGAGGTCTTGAAAAAGTTCCAATGAAAGCAATTACAATAGGAATAGAAACAATAATGAAAGCAAAAAAAGTCATGTTAATTGCATTCGGAGAATCTAAATCTCATATAATTAAAAAGACCGTCGAAAGACCTAT
>JAENXA010000184.1 GCA_016649735.1 Prolixibacteraceae bacterium
AAAAAAGGAACAATGGAGAAAAGGAATCAACAAAGAGAATCTACTGTAAAAACGAATAATAATCATCCTAAAATACTGGTATACCGACTCTCAGCCAGAGGAGATGTAGCAATGCTTCTTCCTGTTTTGAAAGGAATTGTTCAAAAGGATAATTATACGGAGATTTATCTCTTAACTCAACCTTCATTCTTTTGTTTTTTCACAGACGTTCCACATATACATCTTATAGCTGCAGAGATAAAAGGGAAACACAGAAAATTAAAAAGTCTTATAAACCTGTTTTTTGAAATTAAAAGAAAAATTAATCCCGATAAGGTAATTGATGTTCATGGTGTACTGCGTACTTATATTTTAGATCTTCTCTTCACTCTTTCAGGATTCAGGGTTATCCTCTTTAAAAAAGGCAGAAAAGAGAAGGAACAGATTATAAAGACAAAAAAAATTCATCAGCTGACAACCACAACAGATCGTTATGCTAATGCCTTTCGCAGGGCAGGTTTATCAGTTATTCTTCCTAAACCTCCCCTACTCCCTACTGTTCCTTTATCTGATAAGGCAAAACAATTAATTCAGGAAAATAAACATCTAATAGGAATAGCTCCTTTTGCAGGACATCCTCAGAAAGAATGGGGAATAGAAAAAATTGAAAAACTTATCTCAAAACTCTGGAAAGAGGATTCTGTTATGGTTATACTTTTAGGTGGAGGAAAAAAAGAAATTACTATCATGAGGGGAATCGCAGATCATTATACTAATTGCATAGTATCTGCAGATCATTTCAATTCTCCTGAAGATTTTACATTGTTCAGACATCTTGATACAATGTTTTGTATGGATTCTTCTAATATGCATATTTCAGCAATGTCAGGTATTCCTACTCTTGCAATATGGGGACCTACTCATCCAAAACTGGGTTTTGCAGCATATATGCAACCTTACGAAAACATTCTTCAATGTCCGGCTGAAAAACTTTCATGCAGGCCATGTTCTTCATTCGGAAAGAAAAAATGTATTTATCCTTCACAGAAATGTATGGATTATATTACTGTGGATATGGTCTATGACAGAATAAAAGGGATTATGGACAAAAAGGAAGAGAACATGTAATCCCATTGGTATTATCCCGAAATATATATTCCATAAATTTAGATATTTAATATTTTATCATTTTTCTTTTCTGTAAAAATCACGTGCAGATGCCTGTGCTCCGGCTAAAACTTTAATATCAGCGATAGTCACATTCTCCGGACGGGAAATTATAAAATAAATACATTCCGCAATATCTTTTGCATAAAGAGGTGTAAGTCCCCTGTAAACATTATCTGCTTTTTTTCTATCACCTCTGAAACGAACTACCGAGAATTCGGTTTCCACAGCACCCGGACTAATTGTACTAACTTTTATAGAATAAGGCAATAACTCTACACGCATAGAATCGCTAATAGCATTTACTGCATGCTTTGTAGCACAATAAATGGATCCTCCGGGATAGGTTTCCTTACCTGCAATTGAAGAAAGATTAATTATATGACCACTTTTCCTTTCTTTCATTCCCGGTAAAATCAATCTTGTAACATAGAGCAATCCTTTTATATTTGTATCAATCATTTTTCCCCATTCAGTAATATCTCCTGAAGCTAATTCATCTATTCCTATTGCTTTGCCGGCATTGTTGATAAGAACATCTATATTTTTCCATTCAGAAGGTAAACTTTTTAATGCATTTTCAACTTCTACACTTTTGGTTACGTCAAAACAAAGAGTACAGATTTCCCCTGAAATCTCTTTTTTCAATTCTTCAAGTCTTTCTTTACGGCGACCTGTCAAAATTAAACGATAACCATTTTTTGCAAGTAAAAGAGCTGTTGCTTTACCAATTCCTGATGTTGCTCCTGTAATCAATACTATTTTTGTCATATCTGTTATTTTAATTTTTAATTCTATGCTCCCATTTAAATATTACACACTGCAAATACAAACAATTATGCAACAGTAAAATTTAAATAAATACTTGCTCAGTTTTTAAATTCAGAATCAATAATAAAAGAAATTGAATTATACCTGAGCTTCTAAATATACTAAAATTAAAATTCACAATTTTTTATGGAATAACCAACTACTTGCTTATTTTTGTTTGAATGAACTAATGATAAATATTAATAATTCGCTAAACTTAATATATATAAAAACAGAGTTTACGAAAATTAAATTTTAAACATCATGGAAAAAACAACTGATAACAATAAACCTTTTTCAATCGACCAGGTAGAAGAACCAAAAAGCACTAAAGATATTATATATAATCTGATGGCAAATCCCAATCTGGCACCTATTAATTATTTTAATGATTTCAGCGAAAAAGGATGTGAAATGGAAAATCTTGCCAGCGATGATACAGATGAGACAGGTGCTTTTACTACTGACGACGGACATATAATGGCGATGACCACACATGCCTATCATCATCATCTTGAAGAAGATCCCAAAATAGCTACTGAGATTTTAATAAGTCGTGCAGCACGCCGGATGATTTGTTTTGGAGCAAAACCTATTGTAGTAAGTGCATTCTTATATCATATTAACACTGCAGACCCAAACGGACAGAATATTGCCGCAGAATCAAAAAAAGGACTGGAAAATGCATGCAAAAATTTCAACCTGAAAGTTTCAGACAGAAAAATTCGTTTTGATTATTTTTCAGATTTCGGACCGGTGCCACCAACTCTTATTATCAGCATGATGGGAAGTGTAAAAAACAAAGAGGATATAATAACCCGGAATTTTAAAACTAAAGGAAACAATATATTTGTAATAGGTAAAAATCACGAAGACATTAATTCTTCGGAATATCTGGAATTCTATCATGAAATTCAAAATTCTCCTTTCCCCGTATTTGACATAAAAACAGAAGCCAAAATTCAACAGGTTATACCTAAGCTAATTGACAAAAAAATAATAACATCTGCCAGTCCTGTCGGAAAAGGAGGTCTATTCTTTTCACTTTTGCGCGCAGGAATGCCGGCTGAATTAGGATTTGACATTACCACAGATGCTGAAATCAGAAGAGATGCTTTTCTGTTTGGCGAATCTATGGGACGAATAATAGTGGGTGTTCCAGAAAAAAACATAGATGAATTCATAGACGTTATGAAAGAGTCAAAACTTCCGTTTTTTATACTTGGACATACAACAAGAGGAGAAATCAGAATTGATGATGAATCCTATGGTTTTATTGACAAAATGACATCAGAAGACTAATGGATATACGTCCTTATCAATATTCCGGAAAAGACAAGAAACAACAGATCGAACAAATGTTTGATCATATTGCCGGACATTACGATTTTTTAAATCACTTGTTAAGCTTCAATATAGATCATTTATGGAGAAAAAAGGCTATTAAAATATTAAAGTCGTATCATCCAAAAAATATACTGGACATTGGAACCGGCACAGGAGATTTTGCCATAGCAGCTACTAAAACAGGAGCA
>JAENXA010000127.1 GCA_016649735.1 Prolixibacteraceae bacterium
AATCATTATATCGTAAGCATCTGCACGCAGTTTCTCATCCTTTAACTCCTTCTGAAGCCTTGCAACTTCTGCTTGCAGAGCCTTGATATCATCTGGAATGCCAGGGAGTTTTGGAGGCCTTTGATCTGACTTGTGTGTCTTATAAATTTTACTTCTCATTTTTTTACCATTTGCTTCTGCAAAGGTAATACACCAGTATTTAACTGTAGTTGCAGCTACCGGGATTAATTTACTAATATGTCTATAACTAAATCCTTCTTCAAAATACATTTTAGTCGCTTTTCCATAATACTTACGATGCTTCTCATAATGTCCCATTCCTTTCTCATTTTTCATCTTTGACTCTGTTTTAAGAGTCAACTTTTTTCAGGGAAAGAGACTTCCCCATTTTCGGACTTCACATCTCCAATAGTCTGAATATCTATTTTTACTTTCGGATGATTAATACGTTCCAGTGTCTCTACCTCCACTTTATCACCGGTCTTTACATTTGTATAGTTAAACAATGCAGGCTCAGCTTTAAAAGTCTCATCAATAATATAGAGCTGATCCTTCACTCGCTTACGTCCCTCGGCTGCAAACTCGATGATTTCAAGAGCTTCCTCATCAGTAAAAGTACCATCAGGATAAAGCAATTTTATCATCCCTGAAAAAGTTTTTCTGATAGCCAGATGATCACGTTCAGACAAAGAACCGTCAAATTTTACATAATTTGCCAATAGATTTGAATAATCCCTGTTGCGCATCTCGTGCAAAATTGCAGCGATATAATCAGTAATTAATCCAAAGTTCTCACTAAAAGAATCCTTCTTAAGCATTTTCAATTCCCAGCCAGGGTTATAGAAATGGATACGATCAAGGAAAGCTCCCTTCTTAAAATCGTCAGGAATAGATTCAAACAGCTGTGTATTATCAAGCATATAAGGAACAGTATGTTTTGTATTCCCCACAAAAGCCATAGAAGCACTAGCCTCATGAGCCGATTTCCCTCGGTTAAATGATTTGTTCGCCAGATAATTTTGCATGACGTCAATTAGGGACGAATCAATATGTTTACCACGCTGCTGTTCATACTCATCCCAGGCTACAACATCCCAGTAGCCAACCAATCCTATAATTTCTTTATTGCCTGAATATTTCACAAAAAGTCGTGCCGAAGTAATATCACCACCGGAAATCAATACTCCATAAGGAGACAATTCCTGAAAAATATGACTTTTACCAGTACCTTTAGGCCCAAGTTCCACAAAATTGAAATTATTCTCCACATGTGGCAGTATACGAGCCAGGACAATAAATTTTTCTCTGCGGTTCAATTTTTCCGGATTAAGACCAACAGTATGAATCATAAAATCGATCCACTCATCAGTAGAAAATTCTTTGCGTTTATCAAGAAAATTCTGAAGATCAACACTTGCTATCTGAATAGGTTTAAATGATTCAACTTCCCATCTGTCACGATCAGTTTCACCACCATTATAAACCATGGTAATTATACTCCAGACACCATTACCACTTAAAATCTTTGGATTACGTCGTACAATATCGTCAGATATAGCCACTCCCGTTAATCCTAGATTGGCAAATGAAGCTTCATATCTGTCTATCTTTGTATTTAATTCAGCATTAAGTTTATCTATAATACGAAATCTTCCTGCATCACGAATTTTACCTTTAATTCCTTCTGCTTCTGCACGATGTACATAATTGTTACGAATCACCGTTTTTACCTTTTCAAGACCTTCTGCTATAATCTTTTCATCATCTACGGCACAATATTGTCCCAAAAGATATTCCAGAACATAAGTAGGAACAGGCAGATTGCCCTTAACCAGAAAAGCCAGATCTTTTCGAACTACTTTACCCGTATATGTATTTAATATTTTCTGTTGTAATTCGTCCATAATATATTTAGAAATCTCGTTCAATTAATGTTTTATTCGTTACGTTTTCTTTAATAAGAGGATTTAGAGGATCACCCACATCAAAAATTTTAAGCTGCATGATACTTTCACTAGTCGATTTGTTTAATATCAGTTCCACATCATAAATACGGTTATTAAAATTATCAGCATCAGTGCTGTTTAATATAATAATTTTCTTCTCAGTAACCGCTGTATCATTTATATATAAAGCACACGATATTGTGCGTTCCTGTATATCCATATCAACCACCTCTGATTGCATAATCTTAAATTTCAAACGACTCGAAACCAAATACAAATTATGAGAAACCAGAGCCAGACCAACTTTTGGTTTTTTATTTTTTTTCTGATTTTTACTGCGAATTACCGGAATAATTAACTCCTGTAAAGAAGCTCCGCCATGAGTAAAATTATAACCACCACCCTGTGCAGCTAATCTATTAGTACCTTCCGGGACAGCTACATATAAATTGTTATTCTTTATTCCCGACACATCAGACAATGAAAATTTAACTATTCCCTGTACATGAGTATTGCTTTTTGTTAAATAATATCTTGATTTTTTTTCAACAACATCATTATCTTCAACCTTCTGTTTATCCTTTTCTTTAAACTCCATATCATTATAAAGAAATCCGTGATCGGATGTTACAACAACATTCGTCACATTATAAGTAGCATGAAGACTGGGAACTAATTTTGACAATTGCTCAACTGTTCTGTGACAAGCAGCTATTACTTCTACCGGGTTATTAGAATGGCCTACCTCATCAATCGTATTATGGAAAATATAAACCAGAGGTTTTTTGAATAATTCACGATTAGAAGCAAACGTACCATTAGCAACATCAGCATAATCAACACAAACTGCATCTTTATTATAACATTTTAGATGAGCAGAACGTTTATCAATAGTATTTAAAACTTTATCATCAACCTTCATATTCACATCATTTCCATTCTTATAAAGTTGCAAAGAATGATTAGGCAACAAAGCCGGTTTACAAAATTTTGTTTCTGTTGGCAACATAGCCAGATAAGCATCAATTGTAACTAAATGTCTTTCACGGCTTAAATATTGTATAAGCTCTGCTGCAACTTCATAACGAAAGGCATCACTAATAATAATTACCTGCTTATCAGAAATTTTTTCTTTCTCGTAAAAATTCTGTTGTTTAAATAAAAAATCAATCGCGTTAAAACCACCACCTTTTTCCTTTAAACACGTAAGCCATTCCAAATTGAATATATTACACAACTGAGCGTAATCAACATCAAGTTTCTGCTTTATACCATCAATAAAGTTTTTAACAGGAATAGAATCTGTTATTTTATTATAATACTCTAGCGATTTACGATAATATGTATCCAGTAAATAAAATTCAGAAACGTATTTATTTATATAGTCATTAGGTTTATTATACGTTAATGAACCAAGAGAATTAGCCTTCTCGTAATAACCAGCAATTTCCAGACCATAAGAAAGCACATCGCATATTTTTTCATCTTCTTCTTTCTTTAACAGAAGTTCATGTAATTTATCAATAGAATTTTGAGATTCTTTAGTTATCTGTGTATCAAATACAATTTTTATAATTTCCCAGCACAAAGCATCCGGCAAATAAAAATAATCAGCATCAATGCCATAAACCTTAATAATCTCACTTACATTTATTTTGCTGGAAAGTTTATCAAAAGCTTTAAAAAATTGTTCACGCTTTGCTTTTGACTGATGAGTAGCTCTATCAAGCAATTTATTAATCTTGTCAAGAGAAAGGGAATTACTTATTTTTAGTCTTTTATAATTGTCCTCATCATTCATTGCTAATGATTGAGTTATTGCATTATATTTTAATGATTCAGCCGCTTCTTTTAACTTTATTTCGGAATTAGGATCATAATTCACACCAAAATAATCCATAAAAACCTTCTGTAATTCTAAAGAAGAATCTTTCCCTTTATTTAACGAATTATAGAAACTAGTATATTTCTTTTTTTGATCAGGAAGAGAAATAATAAACAATTTTATTAAAATATCATCCCAGTCGAGCAAGCATTTCTCTCCGAGATATCCAGTCATTAGCCCTCTAAACCCAATATCTCTACTAAAACTATTAGCGTTATAATACAGTTCCAGAATACAATTAAACTTTTCGAGTTGCAATTCATTAATATGTTTATGAATAAAGTCGTTAAATTTTGCAGGAAGATTGTGTAGTTGCAGGAAAGCTCCATAATCATCATTCTTATATTCCATATTGGCACAAAGAATATCAAGCAAAGGAAATTTCAACATATTTGTTGGTGAAGACACTGGACTTATCTGATCGAAGACAAGAATGACTTTATCATCTTTCCATTCATTTTCCAGAGCATATTTTGTTTTGAACCAACCGCCGTCAAATTCAATATATCTGAATTCTTTGCGCCACGAAAGAGGTCGGAGTTCCGATGCAATTGAGTTCAACGAATCAAAAATAAAAAGTACTTTCAAATTTTCATTTCGTTCAAAATAGCTATATATTTTATCTTGTATCATATTACATATTTATCTTTTCCGTATACATTCCGCTTTAATTCCGCTTAATATCGCTTAAATTGTAAAACAATAGTAACCTCACCCTCAATCACTTATTTGTTTATTCGCTTTAATTCCGCCTAATTCCCGCTTAAATTTCGCTTTAATTCCGCTTAATTTTATCAAACAAAACCCATCTACGGCTGGAATCTATTTTTATAAACCCTTTTTTACGTAAATTAGTTAATAAATTACCTATTTTATATATCTTTTGTCTATCGTTTAAATTCTTAGGGAGCATATGTAAATAGTAAAACAAAACTGTACCACCATAATAATTAAGAACCGTTTGTAATCGGGAAATAGAAATACAGTAAAATCGGCAATCACGGTGCAGTGAAATCGGGAACAGTAGTACAGTGAAAAAGGGAACAATAGTGCAGTGTTTTTAAAGATTAAAAAAACAATTAACGAGATTTGCTTCAGTTATAAAACAACGATAAAAAAATACTGAAGCGATGAAAAACAAAACACTAACACGTTA
>JAENXA010000007.1 GCA_016649735.1 Prolixibacteraceae bacterium
AAGAAAATTATGAGAATACTAAACATTAATTTATTTTTACAGAAATACTGTACTGTTGTTCCCGAATTTACTGCATCATTGTTGCCGAAATCACTGCACTGTTAATTCCCGAAATCACTGCATTCCTAATTGCCGGTTACAATAAGAATGTTAAAACAAATATCTGATATTTTATATATGAGGATTTCTTTAGAATACTATATAAACAGAATTCCGTTGTAAACATTCAAAATAATATAAACCTGTGAGATCTTTTATGCAGGTAGAAGTTATTTATATAGCAAGTGAGTTTCGTAATAGATAATTCCTTGCGGATTTTATGTATAATATATATTCAATAACAAATCTGTTGCTAATGCTATTATATAGTGTTATGATGCTTTTAATTATTACTTTTGCACCCTTAACTTATAAAAAAGTCTAATAAAAACCTTTCCCTGCTATGCGTGATGTTTGCTAAAATTTAAAGTAAAATTGAAACATTTGCTAAGAAGGTATTGGGATTTCAGGACATTATCATCCTGAAATAAGCAACAAAATTTTATAAATATATGACAAAATTTGAAGATTTAAATATAATAGAAGAACTATTAAAGCCATTAAAAGAACAAGGATATGTACAGCCGACTCCCATACAGGAGCAAGCTATTCCGATTATCCTTAACGGAAAAGATGTACTTGGCAGTGCTCAGACAGGAACAGGAAAAACAGCAGCTTTTGCTATTCCAATTCTGCAACACCTGTATCTTGACAATAAACACAACAATCATAGAAAAATAAAATCTCTAATTGTAACGCCAACCCGTGAATTAGCCATACAGATAGGAGAATGTCTTGATATTTACGGAAAATATACAGAAATAAGAAACACCGTAATCTATGGTGGCGTAAAACAAGGGGGGCAGACCAACATACTAAAAAGAGGAGTGGATATTCTTGTAGCAACTCCCGGAAGACTTCTGGACCTTATGAATCAGAGATTTGTCAGTCTTAGGGACATTGAATATTTTGTACTTGACGAAGCTGACAGAATGCTGGATATGGGATTTATAAATGATATTAAAAAAATCATTGCCCAATTGCCAAAGCAAAGACAATCCTTATTCTTTTCTGCAACGATGCCACCAAATATTGTAAAACTTTCAGCAAAAATATTACATAATCCCGAAACGGTAGAGGTATGTACCGTTTCTTCACCTGCTGAAACAATACGTCAGTATATGTATTACACTAATAAAGCAGACAAGAAAAACTTGATTCTTCATATTCTAAAAGATGAATCAATATCACCTGTGTTATTGTTTTCTAAAACAAAACACGGAGCTGATAAAATAGTTAAAACTCTGCAAAATAAAAATATTAGTTCTGCTGCTATTCATGGAGATAAAAGTCAGTGTCAGCGACAAAAAGCACTTTCCATGTTTAAAGAAAGAAAAATCAGGATACTCGTAGCCACTGATATTGCAGCCAGAGGAATCGATATTGACAAATTGGAATATGTTATTAACTATGATATTCCTAATGAGTCGGAAACTTATGTTCACAGAATCGGAAGATGCGGAAGAGCAGGAGAAGAAGGGGTAGCTATATCTATTTGTGAACCGGAAGAAAACGCATATGTTAAAGACATTGAACATCTTATACATCAAAAAATAGAAGTTGTAAAGAAGAATCCTTTTCCTCAGACCGATAGGCCAATGAATGTTCAGGAAAAGAAACAATTCGAAAAGGCGAAACAACAGAGAAAACAGGAATTCTTCAATTCCAAAAATAAATTCAGAGCAAAAAGATCTTCACGTCCAAGAAGATAACAAAAAGATAACGGGTTATGTAGGAGAAAAGGAAAATCCATTTCTTTATATTTGTAATAACAGGGAAAGGAAAATGAAATGGAAAATTTGAATTATGGAATAGTTGGTAACGGAAGAACAGCGGCTTTAATATCCGAAACAGGAAGTATTGATTGGTTTTGTATGCCTGATTTTGATTCGCCGTCTGTGTTTGCCGAAATTCTGGATAGTAAAAAAGGCGGAAGTCTGAAAATTAATGTAAGTAAAGATTACAGAATTGAACAGCAATATATAGAACATACTAACATTCTAAAAACTATTTTTACAAATGATAAAGAAGGATGTTGTTTCGAGCTGCTTGATTTTATGCCTCTGTATAGAACCATTGATTCATTAAAAAGATATGTTCCCTCTGAACTATATCGATTTATTCATATAAAAAGCGGCACACCGCATATTATTGTAGATTTTTCTCCAAAGCTAAATTATGCACGTGATGATGTTTCCTACACTACAGGGAAAGATTATATTAAAGCGTCTTCTGTAAAGAATCCTAAAGATACTATATATCTTTATTCCAGCATTAACTTACAATCAGTTCTGGATAAAAGTGAAATTATTTTAAAAGAAGATCAGTATTTGCTGGTGTCATACTACCAAAAACTGATAGGAATGACTCTTGATCGTGTTATACTGGAATATTCAAGAACCAGGGTTTACTGGCTGAACTGGACAAACCGTTCAAAAAAATATAATAATTACGGCGAATATATAGAGCGTAGTATACTTGTTCTTAGCTTATTGTCATATAGAAGAACCGGAGCTCTTTTAGCTGCTATAACTGCCGGAATTCCTGAGGCAGTGGGAGATGTAAGAAATTGGGATTACAGATATTGCTGGCTCAGGGATGCATCCATGTCTATTGAAACTTTAATGCAGATTGGACACCGTAGTTCCGCCACCCGTTTTATGGGCTTCATTCAGAGTATTCTGCATTCAAAATACGATAAATTTCATATCATGTATGGCATTCGTGGTGAAACACGCCTTACAGAGACAGAACTTACTAATTTAAGCGGATATCGTAATTCCCGTCCTGTCAGAATTGGGAATGCTGCCTACAAACAAAAACAGAATGATTCATACGGTTACCTGATGAACATGATTTATTACTATTACAGTACATTTAAGGTTCCTCTGGATGAAATCGAAGAAATGTTTGGTATAGTAAAGCATCTTTCCCGTATAGTTATGGAAGAGTGGAGAAAAAAAGACAGCGGAATTTGGGAAATGCGTGGTAAAAAGGCACATTTTGTTTCCTCAAAGGTGATGTCGTGGGTAGCTCTCGATAAGGCTTCAAAATTTACTGCCATGATTAATCAGAAAGAATATGTTACCCGTTATGCAAATGAAGCATCTTTAATAAAAAAAGATATTTTAAAAAAAGGATGGAAAAAAGATTTGCAGAGTTTTTCGCAAACCTACGCCAATAATGAACTTGATGCATCTCTTTTATTAATGGAATTTTATGGTTTTATTGACGCTAAGGATGAGCGGTATGTAAAAACGGTAAATACTATTTACGAAAAATTAAATTATAAAGGATTACTATTTCGTTACCGTAACGAAGATGATTTTGGAATTCCTTCTTCTGCATTTACAGTTTGCTCTTTCTGGATGGTAAGGGGATTATTTGTCACCGGAAGAAAAAAAGAAGCAAAAGCCATGTTTGAAAAGGTACTGGGATATTCCAATAATTTAAAACTGTTTAGCGAAGATATAGATTTTAATTCTAAGAAACTTGTTGGTAATTTTCCTCAGGCATATTCTCATCTGGCTTTGATTAACACAGCTATGCTCTTTTCTAACGAGAATGAAGGTTATAAATTTTTTGAACCTTAACTACTAATAAGATTTTCAAGGAACGGTAATACATCTTCCTGCAATGGAAGATTGTATTTAGCCGAATCCGAAATTTTTCCTATTTTTACAGAAAAGGCTGATTCAGGAAGGATTCTAAACATATCTTCGTCAGTTACATCATCTCCCATAGACAGAATAAAATCATATTCGTTATTTTTTAATAATTCTTCCGTTCCTGTCGATTTTGAAAAAAGAGCCGATTTTATTTCGACAATTTTATTGCCTCTCATAACCTGCAATCCTAAATGGCTACACGGTGTCATCATAGCATTAACCAGCTGGTTCTCACGTAATATTCCCAGCCAGATATCAACATTTCTGTAATGCCATACCAGTGCAGTTTCTTTTTCTTCCAGATAAGCACCGGGCGTCTTATCCACAAAAGAATGAAGAATACGAAGAATTTCTTTATCCCAGTTCATTTTTACAACGCGATCAGTCCAGATATTATTTTTTTTATAAGCAGATCCGTGTTCGGCTTCCATATCAATAGAAAGAGAACCAAACCAGTCTTCCAGATTTCTACGGTCACGTCCGCTGTTTAGTAATAAATAATTTTTTTTGTCATCTTTAAACTTTTTAAGCAAATTTATAACATCAGGACGTGGAAATGCGTCCATAGAAAGATTATAAAAAGCGGATAGCGTCCCGTCGTAATCGAATAACAATAACCTATGATTCGCATTTTTGTATTCTTTTTTGATTTTCTTTATAAGTGCAGGGGAAAGAATTTTATTGTTGTTTTTTTGGTTTTGTTTGTTCATGTTGTTTAACTCACCGACAAAATTTTGAGCCCATCTTTTTACATCATGCTTTTCAATTATTTTTTGCATATAGCGTAATCTGGTCATTTTCTCCTCATTCGGCATTCTCAGGGCTTCTACTATTGATTGTTCAATCTGGTTTATATCGTTAGGATTTATAATAATAGCTTTAGTAAGTTCAATGGCAGCACCGGCCATTTCACTAAGAATTAGCACTCCGGGAATATTGCGTTTTGATGCAAGATATTCTTTGGCAACTAAATTCATTCCATCTCGCAGCGGAGTAATCAATGCAATATTTGCCCTGCTATACATAGCAGATAATTCATTGAATTTCAGACTGTGATAAAAATAATATATAGGAGTCCAACTTATGGTAGAATACTTTCCGTTAAGTGAACTGATTTCTTCCTCAATTTTTATTTTCAATTGTGCATAACGTGCTACCTTATCTCTTGAAGGGACGGTTACCATAACAAGAGAAACTTTGTTGTGATATTCGGGATAATCTTTCAAAAAATTTGCAAATCCTTTAATGCGATGAAGGATTCCTTTACTATAATCCAGCCTGTCAACAGAGAGAATTAACTGACTATTTCCATAATTTTCACATAATGATTTAGAATATTTTTTAACAGCAGGAGTATTTGGTGCATTATGATATTTTTTGTAATTGATACCCATCGGAAAAGCATTAACCTCTACATTTCTTCTACCTACATTTGTCCGGTCAAGAGTAAACTTACGATGGAGAACTCTTTCCACAGCACTGATAAAGTGACGCATATAATCAGGAGTGTGAAATCCGATAAGGTCAGCACCAAGCAGTCCGTTAAGAAGTTCTGCACGTTCAGGAAGTACACGGAAAAATTCGTAAGAGGGGAATGGAACATGATGAAAATATCCTATATTGATATCAGGCATTTTATCCCGAAGAAGTTTGGGTAAAAGCATAAGTTGATAATCCTGAACCCAGATAATATCACCAGGCCTGATAATATCCAGAGTATTTTCTGCAAAAATTGAATTTACTTTTTTATACGCCTCCCAATAGCGATTTTCAAATTCAATATATGAATAGAAATAGTGAAACAAAGGCCATAGCGTACTGTTGCTATATCCTTCATAATAATCTTTTATTTGCTTTGCTGATAAAAATATCGGATGATAATTCTTTTCCCCCAGACGCTCTTTTACAGATAACCTTTCTTTTTTATTATCCACATTCATTCCCGGCCATCCAATCCAGTGTTTTTCCAGTTTTGTGTTTAGAGAATTAAGTCCTGTTACTAATCCTCCTTCGCTGTCCTGAAATTGTATCTTTCCATTATCATCTCGAAAAATCTTAATTGGTAATCTGTTTGCAATAATAAAAAGTCTCATATATATTTTTTATTGATTAGTGTAATATACAAAAAAATGCATCCTGAAAATCATTATCGATTTAATTTTTTTTTTATGTATGAGAAAATCATTTTTTGTTCTTTACTTAAAAAGAAAGATCTGAAACAATTTTTTTGTTAAAAAGCTTTCTTTATTCTGTTGTCAGAATTTTTCACTAACGTCAGAAAAAAGCTAAAAACTAACATGTAGATAGGTATTAAATCTTCCATCAATCTCTTAAATCTTTCAGTTCATTCAGTACTTTGTTACATTTATTGAGAAAAGCGGTGTGCGTATGCTTAATATACTAAACAACATTATTTCTATCTCAAAAATTGAATCGGGATTAGTAGAAGTAAATAATATAGAATTTAATATTAATGAACAACAAGAAACTCTGTACACTTTTTTCAAACCCGAAGTTGAAGCGAAAAAAATAGATTTTTCATTTAAATCGTCTCTGCCTATTGAGTATTCAATAATAAAAACAGACAAAGATAAATTTTTGTCAATATTAACTAATCTTATTAAAAATGCAATAAAATATACTAAAAAAGGTTCAATTGAGTTTGGGTATAATTTAAAAGGAAAATTTCTCGAATTTTATATTAAAGATACAGGCATTGCAATTGAACCCAGGCAGCAGGAAGTAATTTTTGACCGTTTTATACAGGCTGATATTGAAAATAAAATGGCAATACAGGGAGCAGGTTTAGGTTTATCTATTTCAAAAGCCTATGTTAAAATTCTTGGCGGAGAAATTTGGGTTGAAAGTGAAATAGGGAAAGGTTCAGTTTTTTATTTTACAATCCCTTTTAATACAGTGTTAGTTATTAGGGATAATGAAAATAATGTTATTCCAGATGTTGAAATAGAAAATAAAATTAAAAACTTAAATATTTTGCTTGTTGAAGATGATGAAATTTCAAGATTGCTCATTAATGCAATGTTTGAAAAAACAAACTGTAATATTTTAAATGCAAAAAATGGAATTGAAACTATTGAACTTTGTCAAAAAAATCCTGACATTGATTTGATATTAATGGATATTAGAATGCCTTCTTCATCGAGAGCTTATCCTCTTGCTATTCAAAAGAAAGCACAATTTTACAGGAAGTTATTTAAGAGTGTGAGAATGGAAATTATTTAAGACAAATCAGGATGGCGAATTTTATGATCTGTCTTTGTTAATAAAAGTCAGGAATTCTTTACGACGAATACATATTTAACGCTTTTGTTATTTTAACAAAGATGTGTAAAGCTATTTTCCCTAAACTATTTAAAAATCGTATATTTGCATTTTATTAAAAAGGATTTGATCAACAAACCTTTATTTATTAATTTTTATAAAAAATAATTTGATGAAAAGAGATCAGTTAGTTTTTGATGTTATTGCTAAGGAACGCCAGCGTCAGGTAAAGGGACTGGAATTGATTGCCTCAGAAAATTTTGTCAGTGATCAGGTATTAGAAGCCATGGGATCTGTCATGACCAACAAATATGCTGAAGGTTATCCGGGACACCGGTATTACGGAGGCTGTCAGTTTGTTGATCAAACAGAACAATTGGCAATTGATCGTCTCAAAGAACTTTTTGATGTTGAATATGCAAATGTTCAACCGCATTCAGGAGCTCAGGCTAATGCTGCTGTTTTAAGTGCTATAATGAAACCTGGAGATACTTTTTTAGGACTGGATCTTTCTCACGGAGGACACCTTTCTCACGGATCTTCAGTTAATTCATCAGGTATTCTATATAATCCAATTGCATATCATCTTAAAAAAGAAACCGGAATGGTTGATTATGATGAAATGGAAGAACTGGCATTAAAATATAAGCCCAAAATGATTATTGGTGGAGCTTCTGCATATTCACGTGAATGGGATTATGCACGTATGAGAGAAATTGCCGATAAAGTAGGTGCTATGTTAATGATAGATATGGCTCATCCTGCCGGACTTATAGCTGCCGGATTGCTTAAGAATCCTACAAAATATGCACATATTGTAACATCTACTACACATAAAACACTTCGTGGACCAAGAGGTGGAATTATTCTTATTGGAAAAGATTTTGAAAATCCATTTGGAATAAAAACTCCTAAAGGAAAAACGAAGATGATGTCAGCAGTAATTAACTCTTCAGTATTTCCGGGACAACAGGGTGGACCTCTGGAACACGTTATTGCTGCCAAAGCTGTTGCTTTTGGAGAAGCTCTTGATCCTTCATTCAAGGTGTATCAGACACAGGTAAAAAATAATGCAGCTGCCATGGCAAAAGCATTCATGGATAAAGGTTATAAAGTTATTTCAGGTGGAACAGACAATCACAGTATGCTTATTGATCTTCGTTCTAAATTTCCTGAACTGACAGGTAAGGTTGCAGAAAATTCATTGGTTCTTGCAGATATAACTATTAATAAAAATATGGTACCTTTCGATACACGTTCTCCTTTCAAAACTTCGGGATTGAGAGTAGGAACTCCTGCCGTTACAACCAGAGGTCTTAAAGAATCTGATATGGCTACCATAGTCAATTATATTGATGAAGTACTTGAAGATCCTGAAAATGAAAAAATCATTGCTTCTGTAAAAACAAAAGTAAATGAAATGATGAATGACAGACCATTATTCGCCTGGTAAAATAATATAAAATAACAAAATTAAAGGTTGTAAAGTTATCTGGTAACTTTACAACCTTTAATTTTTAATAACCATATGACATCACACTGTTGGAGATTCATTTTCCTTAGGGTATTCCATTCTCACATGATATATATTGGTTAACTTTTCGGTAAGTGTTTCTTTTGTTATCTGAATATCCCGGAGCGTAAGATCAGACTCATTCAATTGTCCTTCTTCCAATTTTTGCTGTATCATATTGTTTATAAGTTCTTTCAAACTTTCTTTTGTCTTTTCTTTAAGAGATCTTGTTGCTGCTTCAATTCCGTCAATCATCATAACTACTGCTGTTTCTTTACTTTTGGGTAAAGGACCGGGATATAAAAAATCGTCGGAATATTTTGCTGCTTCTTCAGGATTCTCGTTTTTTAAAAGAGTATAAAAATATTTTACATGACTTGTGCCATGATGAGTACTTATAAATTCTATGAGTGCATCGGGCAACTTATTCTTTTTTGCCATCTTAACTCCCTGTGTTACATGATCAATAATCATCTGTGCACTTTTACGATAGTCCATATCGTTGTGAGTATTTATTTCCGAGGCCTGATTTTCAACGAAGAAATCAGGCTTATACATTTTACCGATATCATGGTATAGTCCGCCAGCATATGATAAAAATGGATTTCCGCCTATACGGTGAATAACTTCTTCGGCGAGACTGGCTACCTGCAATGAATGTTGAAAAGTACCAGGTGCTTCTTCTGATAATTTTCTAAGTAAAGGTAAATTTGTATTTGACAACTCAATTAATGTAATGTCGGATACAAAAGAGAAAAGTTTTTCGAAAATATATAAAAGAGGGTATACAAGTAAAAGAAGAATTGCATTACCAACGTACCACTGAAGATCCATCCAGTTAATTGTGCTTATGTTCCCTTCCTTTATTAAGGATAAGGTAAAAAAAGTAACTACATAACTGATGAAAATCCAGAATACTGTAAATACAAGATGAGACCTACTATTCATTTTATGAAGACCAAAAACGGCTACAACTCCTGCTATAAAATTCTGAAAAATAAATTCGTAGTTATTGGGAGCAAAATAACCTATTAACAGACAGGACACAATAGTTGTAAAAATGGCAGTTCTCGAATCAAAAAATATTCTAATGAAAATTGGTAGTAGTGCCAGAGGCAGAACATAAATATTTAGGCTGTCATGATGAATAATAAATCTTGAAATTAAAACCATAAGAATAATCATGAGTAAAATAAAACTCAGATGTTTTTTATTTTGTATGACATCTTTCCTGTATATATTAAGATAGAAAAATAAGGAAAGCAGACAGCAGATTATAAAAAATAATTTTCCGGTAATCACAAGGTAGTGATTGAAATTTTTACCGGCCTTGTCTTGATAATTCTGCTTAAGTGAATTTAGTATCAAGAACTTTTCAGGAGTTACAATATCTCCTTTAAAAATAATGCGTTCGCCAGACTGAACCATTCCTTTCGTTAATGATACAGAAGCAGTTATCTTCTCAAGTTCCTGCTTGTTAAATATTTCATCGTAAGTTAAATTAGCCTGAAGATAATCAATAGGAGAAATTTTAGAAACAACGGAATTATTATCACCTAAAAAAGTTTTTATTGTGTCTGACAAACACTGGTATGCAGTTTTCAGGGAATGTATTTTATTAATAGGCTGACTGCTTGCTATTTTCCCTCTTATAAGAAAAATTTCTTTTTTGTCCTTAAGTAAAGGATACACATCAGGAGATTGCTCAACGATTCCTAAATTGTATAAATTAGAAAGACAAGAAATAATTCTGTTCTGAATAGAATCAGGAATAATAATTCCATTATTTCTGATATTTAATAAATTATCTCTAAATCCTTTTATCTGTTGTTCTTTTACCAGAGAATCTTCGGTAAAGTAGGGGATAAATTCTTTTCTGACGGAATCTTTTTCAATTTTCACAGTCTCTTCTGCTTTTTGAATTGCAAAATCGAAAGGAGCAATTAGTGTTTCATGTCTCCATGGCGCATTTTTATTGAATTCGTATTTAAAACGTATTTCACCAGGAATCGTCAGATAAAGAATGACAATAGTGGCAAAAAATGCTAATATGGCATAAATAATAGAATAAAAATTTGGCTTATGATCAATATTGTGTTTCATTATATTCCTTCAGGATATTTTTTTTAAACTAACAGGTGCTTTTCTTTTTTATTTATTTTTTGTATTAAAATATAAAAAGGTAGCATAATACTTAGTTTTCTTATTTTAATAAATAAAAATAGCAATTTTTTTTATAAAAACTACTAAATGTTTTTCATAAGGCAGTTATTTTGTTTTATTTTATATTTTGTTTCTAATATTAAGAAAAAATGGATTACGGAATTTCTATGCTAAGTGTTATCCCTGTTAGAAAGGAGCCTTCCGAGAAAAGTGAGATGATTTCTCAGTTACTCTTTGGTGAATATTGTAAAATAATGGAGGAATTCGTCGGCTGGTGTCGGATTATTTCCGAATATGATGGATATGAAGGTTGGATAGATAAGAAAATGATCACTCCTATTTCTTCACGTACATACAAAAAAATAAAAAAATCTGCAGTAGCTGTAAGCACGGATATCGTTAATCTTGTATCTTCAAATAATTGTCATAATGTTATGATCCCTGCCGGAAGTACTTTGCCTTGCTGGCGGCCATACAAACATGAATTTTCTATTAATAAAGAAATTTATAAAATGGATGGTAATATTCATTACCGTCAGCCAAAAAATGTTCGTCAGTTTATTATTCATCAATCTCTTATGTATATTAATTCTCCTTATTTGTGGGGAGGACGTTCGCCTATGGGAATTGATTGTTCAGGTTTTTCGCAGATTATTTATAAGATGGCAGGAATACTTATTCCGCGTGATGCATCTATGCAGGTACATCTTGGTGTTGCATTGAGTTTTGTTGATGAATCCAGACCCGGTGATCTTGCATTTTTTGATAATGACGAAGGATCTATTGTGCATGTCGGAATTATCTGGAAGAACAATAAAATTATTCATTCTTCAGGGCAGGTTAGAATTGATAATATTGATGAGTTTGGTATATTTAATGTAGATAAAAATACGTATACCCATAAACTTAGAGTAATGAAAAGAATAATAGAAGACTAAACAGACTTGTCTGTAAAGTCAACTACCTTGTTACGCTTGTTCTGAAAATAGTCATTTACTAAAGTACATTCCTTGGTTCTCAGAACTTCACAAGTCTTGTATTTGATATTTATATTTCAAAGATTTTCTTTTACTTATGGAAAAAAGTCTAAAGAATTAAAAATTATTATATTCAGGAATTGAATTCCTTAATACTTCATACGCTGAAGAGCCATAATTAAATAACAGATCAATAATACTTAAATTAGGATAGAAAGGATATTTATCTTCATAAACCTGAGTATAAGGAACAGCTTTAAAAAAAGGATCAGAAGCTGCTTTTTGGGGTTTAGGATGTATTGCTTCCCGCATATTTAAACAATTATCAGGAATTCCTTCAAAAGTTTTAGTTAACTGTATATCCGCCTTAATTTCAAGAAGATCAAGAATTATTTCCAGTAATTTCATATTGAAATCAAGGAGAAAAGTAGTTTTTCCCTTATAAAGTGGCTTAAAGTCATACTTTAATAAATCAAAGAAAGGAGAAGAACTATAGGCAGTTACCAGTGCATTCCAGTGAAGAGAACGCCAGTTTTCAACATAAGATATTTTTAAATCTTTAATATTCTTTTTTTTACCTTCCCCCTGAACAGGAATAACTAATGTTTCAAGACCGTTGCCCGATTCTATAATAGTCCTGTTTCGATAGGTCTGCTTTAAAAAATGCTCTTGCGTTTCAATCCAAACCGTTTTATATTTCAAAAATTTAGACATATACTGAATAGGTGGAATATATGCGGTACCAAGAAGAATTTCAGACTCTTCAGCCATTTCTTATTCGTTAAATATTTTATTTGTTGTTTCGCCTGTAATTTCCATATCCGGTTTGTTATCTGTTTTGTTTTCAGATTCATCAATCTTTTCAGATAATGAAGTTATCTGTCTTTTCTGTTCTTTGATTTTTGATTTTAATCTCCATATTTTAGGCACATACAAAAGTATGGAAATTATAATTCCGCATATAAGAAAAATAAGTAATGTCAGTACAAGGGAAACGTCTTCAACGTTCCAGAAAAGAAAATTCAAACTAATTAAAACCGTGTTCTGTAATGTGAAAATAACCAGAACAAGTGATAGTAATAAGATTAAAATAATTGCGATTGACATAATATTTCAATTTTACGAAAATTAATAAACATCGTCTTTTTATCTCTATTTAATTATTTTTAAAAATCTATTCCAGCGTATATTTAACGGGAAATATTTGTCTTTATCAAGAGAAAGCCATATTAGCACAGCCTTTCCAACCACATGATCCTCAGGGACAAAACCCCAGTATCTCGAATCTGCCGAATTATGACGATTGTCTCCCATCATCCAGTAATAATCCATAGCAAATGTATAATTTTTTGCTATTTCCCCGTCTATATAAATTGTGTCTCCTTCAGTTTTTAAATCGTGGTCTTCATATACATCAATCAGTCTTTCGTACAGAGGTAAATTTTTAACGGTAATAGGAATCGTAACTCCTTTTTTAGGAATAACAATAGGTCCGAAATTGTCTACATTCCATGGAAAATTTTTATTAAAAGGGAATATGTCTTTGTCCCAGTTCCCTGCATCCATATTCACTCTCGTTACTGATGTTACGTTTTTAAAAGATTTTATTTTATTAAATTGCTCATCTGTAAGCGGAAATAAAAATTGTGAATTATTAAATTCTCTCTGATCACTTTTTGAAATTCCGATATCACTTAAAATAAGAGGATTGATAGGGGTTCCGTTGGTAGTAACAATATAATTATACTGTACTCCCGGAAAATGTTTCTGAGGTTTGTCATTGACAAATACCTGTCCGTCTTTTATCTGAAGTTTATCTCCCGCAATTCCGATACATCTTTTAATATAATTTTCTTCCTTATCTACAGGACGACTGATTATTTCTCCAAAATCTTTTTTGTCGTTAATAACCTGTTGTCTTCCGTAATTTCGCACAAAGTTATAATAGCTTTGAGTTGGCATATTTGTGGCTACAGTATCTCCTTCCGGAAAATTGAATACAACAATATCATTGTTTTTGACTTTCCCGAATCCTGCAATTCTTTTATATGGATACTCAGGATGTTTTAGATAAGAAGGAGTATGTTTTGTAAGAGGCAGTGTATTATGAACAAACGGGAAAGAAATAGGAGTATTAGGCATCCTTGGGCCATAGCTTACTTTGCTTACAAACAGATAATCTCCAACCATCATAGATTTTTCCATTGAGGAAGTAGGAATGGTGTAAGCTTCTATTAGCAGCATACGGATAAGGCTGGCCGCAATTACTGCAAAAATAATTGCATCTATCCATTCAGCAGTTTTAGTCTGCTTACCGTTTGGCGGGTTCTTTTTCTTCCAGAATGCCCAGTATACTTTCTTTGTTATATATATATCAAAAATTATAATAAGTCCAAAGAACCACAGGTATGATTCAATCCAAATTACAACGAGGCTGTAAAATAAAGCGACAATGGAAAATTTGAACCATTTATTGCAAAATAATTTCATCATTTATTCAAGATTTAAAAGATCGTTCATATTCAAAAACCCTTTCTTTCCGAAACTGAATTCGGCTGCAAGTACAGCTCCCATTGCAAATCCTTCGCGACTTTTTGCACTGTGCTCAATAAAAATATGATCAGTTTTTGAATCATATAAAACGCGGTGGATTCCGGGAACCTGACCCTCACGAACAGCATTGATTTTTATCTGATCTGAAGATTTTGGTTCATCAAGAGTCCATGAGCTTTTTGTAGGAAGAGTTTTTATAATATCTTCGGCCAGAGAAATTGCTGTTCCGCTTGGTGCATCTTTTTTTTGTATATGATGAACTTCTTCCATACTAACATTATATTCAGGACGTTGAGACATCAAAGAAGCCAGTTTTTTGTTTAACGCAAAAAAGATATTTACTCCAAGACTGTAATTGGAAGAGTAAAAGAAAGTTCCGTTGTGTTTTTTCATATCATTAAGAACATTCTCTTTTTGTTCCAGCCATCCTGTAGTACCGCCGACAACAGGGATTCCTGCTTCAAAACATTTTTTATAATTGGAAACAGCTGATTGGGGTGTAGAAAATTCAATGGCAACGTCTGCTTTTTTTAAATTTTCTATAGTAAGATCATTCTGGTTATTAATATCAATTTTTAAAACTATTTCATGCTTCCTTTCAATGGCAATTCTTTCAATAATTTTGCCCATTTTCCCGTATCCTAAAAGAGCTATTTTCATATGATTTTTATTTTTTTTATATCATTTTTAATTCAGTCTTTACTGTCTGCCTTTTGACCCTGTATCGTCTAATTTATAACATTATTTTTACAAAGATAAAAAATACAACATAAAATGGTGCTTTTTTATTAAGGAACGTTCACTTTATCTTCCACATTAAGTATAATACTTCGTTTGCAACTAATATTAATATTTGGACTTAATTTTTATATAAATTGGCAGGTCGTTCTCTTTTTATTATTTTCACAAGACCAAATAGAGTATAAATATAAAAGATGAGTATAACAAAAGGCATGGTGGTTACCGATCTTGACGGTACTCTTTTAAAAAGAGACAGAACCATAAGTGAAACAGACATAGAAACATTGAATTTGTTAAAAGAGAAAAGTATAATAAGGGTAATTGCAACAGGAAGAAATATAAAAAAAATAGAAGCAGTTATAAGGGATATTTCATTATTCGATTATTTTATTTTTTCTTCAGGTGCAGGAATAATGAACTGCAAAAGTAGAAAAATAGAGCTTGCTCTTAATATTCCCAAAGATAATGTTAATAGTTTAATGCATTTTTTTATAAAAAAAGGAGTAGCGTTTTTTCTTTTTCATGCTATACCGCAAAATCATTTATTCTGGTATTATAAAACAGGGAAAATAAATTCTGAATATAACAGTTATTGCGAACATAACAAGGGATGCATGGAAAATTTACCTGATATAAAATTTACAGATAAGGATAATTGTCAGTTTCTTGTCATTTTCAGAACAGCAGATGAATTTTTTAAGCTAAAAGATGAGATAGAAAATAATTTTGATGATTTTCAAATAATACGTGCATCATCTCCCTATGGGACAGATTACATATGGATGGAAGTTTTTAATAAGAAAGTTTCCAAAGGTAATGCCGCAAGATATTTATGTAACCATCTTGATATAGATTCCCGAAATACCATAGGGATAGGAAATGATTATAACGACTTAGCTCTTCTTGATTTTACCAGTCATTCTTATATTACTGATAACTGTCCTAACGAATTAAAAGGTCAATATGAATCTGCACCTGCAAATGATGAAAATGCATTTAGTTTTTGTATTAGCAAAAATATAAATTAAATAAAATGAAATACAGAATTTTTCTTTCAGTTTTACTTTTTCTAACTACTTTTATTGTTAGAGCACAGTCTGACATAAATTTAAGCAAGAATCTTCCAATAGATCCGCAGGTTACAAAAGGAGTTCTTGATAATGGATTAACCTATTATGTAAGACAAAATTCTGTCCCTAAAAATCGTGCTTTTATTTACCTTGTAGTTAGGGCAGGGTCTATGGATGAAGATAATGATCAGCAGGGACTTGCTCATTTTTGTGAGCACATGGCTTTTAACGGAACAAAAAATTTTCCTAAAAATTCACTGGTAAGTTGTTTGCAAAGAATGGGAATGGAATTTGGGGCTGAAATTAATGCCTATACCTCTTTTGATGAAACTGTTTATAAGCTTACCATTCCTCTTGATAAAAAAGAATCTGTTGAAGAGGGGTGGCAGATACTATATGACTGGGCATGTCAGATAACTGATTCTGACGAAGAAATAAATAAAGAAAGAGGTGTTATTCATGAAGAATGGAGAAGTGGAAAAGATGCCAGTGAAAGAATGAAACAAAAATGGCTGCCTGTTTTGTTAAAAGACAGTCGTTATGCCAAACGTCTTCCTATTGGTAAAATATCCGTAGTAGATTCATGTCCTCCTGAAAATCTTCGTCGTTTTCGTCAAGACTGGTATCGTCCGGATCTTGAAGCCATTATTGCCGTTGGTGATTTTAATAAAGAAGAAGTAATAAATAAAATAAAAGAAAAATTTTCAAAAATTCCTTCTCATTATAATGAAAGGGTAAAAAAATATTATGATATACCTATTCTTAAAGGAACGTATATCTCTGTTGCTACAGACAAAGAGGCTACTACATCCAATGTTCAGATAGTATACAAACATTTAATGAAAATAAGTAAAACATTAGGTGATTATCGTGAAATGCTAAAACAAAATTTATATAACGCAATGATTGGTCAGAGACTCAGTGAACTTACACAAATAAAAAATCCTCCGTTTCTATATGGTTTCTCAGGTTATGAGAATTTTATTGGTCCTCTTGACTGTTATATATCTTATGCAGTTTGTGCCAACGGAAAAATAGAAGAAGGTTTTAAAACTGTGCTGAAGGAAAATGAAAGAGTTAAAAATCACGGATTTACGAAGACAGAACTGGAAAGAACAAAAAAATCTATGATGGCAGGCATAGAAAACTCTTATAACGAAAGAAAGAACAATGATTCTAAAAGTTATGTAGAAGAATGTAAAAGAAATTTTTTGATGACAAAAGAACCTATGCCAGGCATCGAAAATGAATATAATTATTTTAAGGAAATGTTACCTGGAATTACATTAGAAGAGATAAACAGTCTCGCTGACAAATGGATAACCGATGATGATAAAACAATAATAATAACAGCTCCTGAAAATAACAGTATAAAAGTTCCTGATAAAGACGATATCTTATCCTGGTATAATGAAGTAAAAAAGGAAAATTTGTCTGCCTATAAAGATGAGACTATAAACAAGCCTTTAGTTGAAGACACAATTGTTCCTGGTAAAGTAGTTAAGGAAAAATATATTAAAAATATAGATGCCACAGAATGGATATTATCCAATGGTGCCACTGTTGTTATAAAAAATACCGATTTTAAGAAAGAAGAAGTTCTATTTACGTCATATAGTTTAGGAGGAAAATCTGTTTATAATCAGGACATGGATATCTCAGCAGATCTTGCAGCATCAGTAATCGAAAACAGTGGTATAGGATCCTTTGATTATAATTCGTTGAATAAGCTTCTCTCCGATAAAGAAGTTTCTGTGAGTCCTTATCTGGGTTATATTACAGAGGGTCTTTCAGGTAGCTCACAGGTAAAAGATCTGGAGACTATGTTTCAGTTAACCTATCTGTATTTCACAAAAATTCGTGTAGATTCTCTTGCTTATCTTTCGTATATGAACAGGATTAAAGGAGCTCTTGAAAATAAAAGAAATTCTCCTGAGGGGATATTCGGAGATACACTTGGAGCTGTATCTGTAAATTATAATCTGCGTCAGCGACCGCTTTCAATAGATGTTTTAAAGGAAGCAAATTTCAATGATATACAAAAAATAGCAAAGGATCGATTCTCTGATGCGTCTGACTTTAAATTTTTCTTTGTAGGTAATATTGATTTAAAAACATTCAAACCTCTCGTTGAAAAATATATAGGAGGAATCCCTTCTTCATACAGAAATGAAAAATGGAGAGATCTCCATATAAAAGCACCTGAAGGTATTATTCAGAAGGATGTATTTGCAGGTAAAAGTTCTAAAAGTATCAGCTATATTGATTTTCACGGTAATTTTAAATTCAAACTAAAAAATGCTATTAATGTGGATCTTATAGATATAATTCTTACAGACAGATTACTGAAAAATATAAGAGAGAACTCAAGTGAAGTATATTCTATTTATGCTGATGGTTCAGTATCTAAGTTCCCCGAACCGGAATATCAGATTAGTGTAGTTTATGGTTCAGGTCCTGAAAATGTAGAAAAAATTCAAGGCGAAGTATTCGACCAGATTAAAAATTTACAACAGGTAAAACCATCAGAAGATGAATTGTCAAAAGCAAAGAAAAATTTGCTTCGTAAAAGGGAAACCAGCCTACGGAATAATAGTTTCTGGCTAAGCTATATTAAAAGTGGATTTTTGTATAATGACGGATGTTTTAAATCTGTGGACAGATATCAGAAGAAAATAGAAAGTTTTAAAACTGGTGATATAAAGAAAGGTGCAGGTAAATATTTTAATTTTAACGATTTTTATAGAATTAGCTTAAAGCCTGCTGATGCGCAATAGCGAAGAAAAAGTAAAAAATGCAGAATAGAAGAGGCAATAAAAATTAGTAAACATTAAACTGTAAATTAATTTAAAGAAGGCTACCTTATATAAAAGGTGGCCTTCTTTATAATTTATTTACAAGATCTTCTGCTTTATTGATTTCAGCATATTTGCCTACATCCATCCATAAAGAATCATTATCTATAAAAGAAGAAATCTTTTCATCAACGGCAAGCCTTAAATAAAGGTCTATGATTGAAAAAAATCCGTTTTCCGTAATAAGAGATAGTATTTTAGGAGAAACAATCTGAATGCCGCTGAAAGCATAAGGCCTGGATTTATTAATTGTATCTGGCCGTGCAATTTTCTTTTCACCTGTTTTTATATTCTCCCATCCTGTAAGATAATTATCATTATTAAATAAAAGATATCTGGAGGTAGTGCGTTTCCTTACTACAAGAGTGGATAGAGATTTAGATAGATTATGGAATGAAAACAGAGAATTTAAATTTATATTAGTAAGTATATCTGTATTGATAAGTAATATATCTTCGTTCCCTTTTAAGAAAGGTGCCGCTTTTTTTAGCCCTCCTCCTGTACCCAGTAATTCATCAGATTCATCTGATACAGATATCGAAACATCAAAAAACTTATTTTGTTTTAGAAAGTCAATGATTTGCTGGCTAAAATGATGAACATTAATTGTAATATCATTAATGCCATATTTTTTAAGAAAACAAATATTTCTTTCCAGCAGAGTGATACCTCCAATTTTAACCAATGCTTTGGGTGTATCGCTGGTAAGTGGCTTTAGCCGTGTACCCTGACCTGCAGCAAAGATCATCCCTTTCATTTCTTCTTTTTTATTTCTTCTTTAAGGGCCACCATTTTAATGGCAGCAACAGCAGCTTCATCTCCTTTATTTCCAAGTTTGCCACCTGAACGGTCAATAGCCTGTTGCTGATTTTGAGCAGTTACCACACCAAATATAAAAGGTTTATTATATTTCATGCCTAATTCGGTTGTACCTTTAGTTACAGATTGACAAATAAAATCAAAATGGCGTGTTTCTCCCTGAATAACACAACCTAAAAGAATAATTGCATCGACACCTGTATATTCTGCCATCCATTGTCCTGCAAGAGATAATTCAAAAGTACCAGGAACACGTTTAATTATTATATTTTTTTCTTTTGCTCCCAGATTAATCAAAGTGTTTTTAGCACCATCCTTCAGAGAATCTGTGATTTCAGGATTCCATTCTGCTGCAATTATACCAAACTTCATATCTTTAGCAGAAGGAATAGTCGTTTTGTCAAATTCCGATAAATTTTTTGTACTCATTTTTTAGATAATAAATAAAACTCTCTACAGAGATTTCTGCAGAGAGTTTTTATGAAAAATATCTTTTTTATTTATTTAACTGCTTGGCAGATAAACGACCAATATATTTATCAATCTCTCTTCCTTCAGTAGATTTAGGATAATTTTCCTTAATTTCCTGATAAGATTCAAGTGCTTTTTCATTATTGCCTTCTGTTTCATAAACAAGGGCTGCTTTCATAAGATAAACAGGAGCAGTAAAGTCGTTTTTATAACTTATAGCTTTTTTGTAACATACTAAAGCTTTTTTACTATTATTCATCTCAAGATAAGCATCTCCTTTTGCTCCTTCGCATACAGGTGCCAATAGTAAATCTTCTGATTTAAATTTATTCAGATAATTTACAGCTTCCTTATAGTTTCCAAGGTGAAGATAAGATATGCCGATATAGTAATTAGCAAGCTTAGCAGATTTCGTTATACCATATCTATCAATGATATCAAGAAATCCAAAATAATTTCCATCTCCGTTGATAGCTAAATTAAATGAATCTTTTTCAAAATATTGTTCTGCCGCAAACATTTGAGATTGAGCACTCTTTTCTTTTGGTTGAATATAAAATTTCTTGAAACCAATATATCCTACAACAACTACAACAAGGATAGCTACAACTATAGTTATTTGTTTTTGATGATTTTGAAGAACACTTTCTGTTTTCGTTAATGCGTTCTCAAGTTCCGAAAGATTTTCTTCCTCTTTTTTGATTTTTCCTGTATCTTTTGCCATTTGATTTATAGTATAAGGTTATTCATATTTTCAACGCAAAAATAGGTTTTTTTACTAAATGGATATAATAAAATTCAATTAATTTATATAAAATCTGAAAATAGAATAGCATAAAGGTAAATAATTATAATTAAAAGGCATCATTCTCTCTTTTATAAACCTATCAGTAAGTTTTATTTTTAAATTGATAATAATGATTAATTTTGCTTTTATAATTGGTATAGGCTATTAATTTTGATCTTAATTCTTTATTCTATTAATATGTATCTTAAAAATCTTTTCCTCGTTAATTTTAAGAATATAGGAGAAGTAAACCTTAATTTTTCTTCAGAATTGAATTGCTTTATTGGTAGTAATGGGGCAGGGAAGACAAATCTTATGGATTCAATATATTATCTCTCTTTTTGTAAAAGTTTTGTTAATCCGGCAGATGAAATGAACATTACTCATGGTAAAGATTTTTTTACTATAAAGGGTAATTTTCATCGTGAGGAAAAAGAGGAAGAAATATTATGTGGATATACAAAGG
>JAENXA010000291.1 GCA_016649735.1 Prolixibacteraceae bacterium
ATGAATAATATTAAAAGAGTCGTTATTGAATCTTCCGATTCCAGTAAATTTGCTTTAACTGAAAGTGTATAATTTTTACCTCCGATTACAACGGGAGAATTCAATTCCCGTATCGGCTCTATTTCTTTTTCTGAAAAATTACAAAACGATGTATTAAATAGTGTATCATTATTTAATGCTTTATATTTTTCTATTTTAATTTTATAGTTAAAACTATTCCATGTGGCTATATCTTTTATTTTCAATTTTGATACAGAACGTTGCATAAATTTAGTTTTTGCAAGTATTAAACTCTCATCAACTTTCCCGACATAAAGATGATGTGCAATAATATAGAATAGCGGTGCTATAATTACAAAAAGCAGAATTAAAAAATATAAATATGCCCTTTGCGTTTTTTGTAAAAGGTTTTTATTCATAGTTCCATTTGTAGCCTAAGCCATATATTGTTTTGATATAATTTTGACTTTTGGCGTCTTTTAATTTCTTTTTAAGATTTTTTATGTGTGCATACACAAAATCGTAATTATCAAGCATGTCAGCCATATCTCCGGAAAGGTGTTCTGCTATGGCTTCTTTTGATAATACTCTGTTTTTATTGCCGATAAAAAATAATAATAAATTATATTCTTTTTTAGTGATTCCTATTTTTTGATTATTGATCTTTAATTCTTTTGAGAGAATATCAATTTCAATTTCGTTAAATTTGATGATATTGTTTCCGCTAAATTGTTTTCTTCTGATTATAGCTTTTATCCTGACTAATAATTCAGATAAATAAAATGGTTTTGTAAGGTAATCATCAGCTCCCAGATTAAGCCCTTCAATTTTTGTTTTAAGTGTTTCCTTTGCTGAAATAATAATTACACCATCTGTTTTGTTATTTTTTTTTAATTCTGTTAGCAAATCGAAACCATTGCCATCCGGTAACATCAGATCAAGCAAAATGCAATCATAATTATAGTCCGATATTTTATACATAGCTGACGAAAAATTATCTGCCCGTTCGCAAATAAAATCATTATCATTCAGATAATTCTGAATGCTTTTGGCCAGTTCTAATTCGTCTTCAACTAATAATAATTTCATACTGTAAATATACAGTTCAAATCTGAATAAATATGGTATTATACCGGGAATGATAGCATAGGTATTAATTCTTCTAATTGTCATTACTTCATTACTACGTAACAAACTTCCTTTTTATTGATAAACCATGTTCTCAGGTAGAATTTAAAAAGAGTGGGAAATTGTACTTTATCAGGTATTTTTTTTTTCAGATATTATCATTAGGTTTGCATTAATCTGATAACCATAAATTAATCATGAATACAAAAAAAATAGTTTTTTCATTTTGTTTAGTGTTATTGACACTTACAGGTCTGCGGGCAGAGCAGCACGACTGGGAAAATGAACAAGTCATAGGGATCAATAAAGAGCCGGCACATAGTACATA
>JAENXA010000165.1 GCA_016649735.1 Prolixibacteraceae bacterium
GAAAAAAATGTAATAGATTTTCTTATATGTCAGCATCCTGAAGAACAGGGATACCAGTCTGTAGAAACTCTTTTCAGGTATCTGATACAAAAAGAGAAAGTACATGTCGAAAATTATACACCAATAGATATTATTACAAAAGAGAATTATAAATTTTATAAGGAACTTAATTTAATTAATTATTATGGAATCAATCAGTTTTAAAGATCTGACCGGTAAAGTATGTGTAATTACCGGAGGAGCTGGAGTCATTGGTCAGGCTCTAATCAAAGGACTTGCATCTGTAGGAACCAAAGTTGCTATTGTTGACATCAACAAAGAAGTAGCCGAAAAAGTTGCAAAAGAAATATCAGAGAAGTACAATGCTACAATCATCGGTATTGAAGGAAATGTACTTGACAAATCATCTCTTGAGAAAGCAAAAGCTCTTGTAAATGAAAAATTAGGAGAAATTGACATCCTTATCAATGGTGCCGGGGGTAATCATCCCACTGCTACAACAAAAGTTGAACAAATAGAAGATAAGGATCTTGATAATCTGGGAGACACTTTCTATGGTCTGGACATTAATGGATTTGATAAAGTTTTCGCTTTAAACTTTAAAGGGACTGTTCTGCCAAGTATGGTTTTCACACAGGATATGTTAAAACACAAAAAAGGTGTTGTTCTTAACATTTCCTCTATGAATTCTTACAAACCTCTTACTAAGATTCCGGCATATTCAGCAGCAAAAGCTTCTATAAACAATTTCACTCAGTGGTTGGCTGTTCATTTGGCAAAAGTTGGAATACGTGTTAATGCAATTGCACCTGGATTTTTCATAACCAATCAGAACCGTTTTCTTGTATTGAACAAAGAAGGCGGATATTCTGCACGTGGTAATAAAATTGTAAGCAACACTCCAATGGGTAAATTTGGTGAACCTGAAGATCTTCAGGGAACAACTTTATACCTGCTATCTGATATATCCAGTTTCGTTACAGGAATAGTTATCCCTATCGACGGTGGATACAGCGCTTTTGGTGGTGTCTGATACCTTTTTACGGCATGTGCTTAAACGCACGTGCTTGTTTGTAAGTTGTCGTCTGATTTATTTAAAAAAAGAAAAATAAAACAATGGATATAAAAAAAGAATATAAATATGCACTTCTGGTTCCAACCAGTATGGGAGTAAGAATTACTCCTGTAAACCAGCAACCTGTTTACAGCAGTACTCGCTTTGATATGCAGGTAACCAGTGCAGAAACAAACGTTGCAAGTATTTCTTCATTTCTGGGACTTCCCGTAAAAGTGCTGACAACTTTTGTAAAAGACAGTCCTATAGCAAAGCTTATTAAGAGCAATCTTAAAAGCCGTCACATGGATTATGAAGGTCCTGAAATACCACAGGGAAATCCATGGGGTTACCGTCACCAGTTCAACATCGCAGACAGCGGTTTTGGTGCAAGAGGGCCAAGAGTATGGAACGACCGTGCAGGAGAAGTAGGACGTACATTAAATGTAAAGGATTTCGACCTGGAACGTATCTTCGGTAAAGAAGGCGTTGCAATTGTTCATCTTTCAGGACTTATTTGTGCTATGTCTTCCGAAACCAGCAATTTTTGTCTTCAAATAGCAAGATTTGCAAAAAAATACGGTACAAAAATTTCTTTCGATTTAAATTATCGTGCTTCTTTCTGGTTAGGCAGAGAAAATGAATTACATAATATATTCTCTGAAATTGCTTCAATATCAGACGTTTTAATCGGTAACGAAGAAGACTTTCAGTTATGCCTCGGCATAGAAGGTCCTGACGCCGGAGGAAAAGGAATAAAGGCTAAAATTGACGGATTCAAGGGAATGATTACCCGTGTAAAAAAGACTTATCCTAATGCCTCAATTTTTGGAACTACTCTTCGTGAAGTAATAAGTACCAACGAACATCTATGGGGTGCAATTATACTTGCCGATGAAGACTGGCACGTTATCGAACCAAGAAAGATCAATGTAATGGATCGTATTGGAGGAGGTGACGGATTTGTTGGTGGTTTACTTTATGGTATAAATAAAGGATGGGATCCTGAAAAATGTGCTCAGTTTGGATGGGCCACAGGTGCTCTGGCAACTACATTTTTAACAGATTACGCACAACCTGCCGATGAAGATATGGTATGGAGCGTATGGTCAGGAAATGCCCGTGTAAAAAGATAATTTTATTTCATCTGCCCTTATCTCAAAAATGGGGCAGATGTTTTTTCATTTTTAATTTAAACATTTTGTCATCATGATATATTACGAAAACGGATCGCCAACAACTAATCTTAGTGCGGAAGATCTAAAAAAGGGATTATACGAAGCCTTAAACCAGATGAAAGACATCAATAAGGTTCTGGCTATACCACCCGATTTTACAAGATTTCCAAGCCGTGCCGGAGAACTGACAGAATTTACATGGCAGTATTTCGGAAACAAATTAACAGACGTACTACCTGCTTTGGGTACTCATTCACCAATGACACCAAAACAGATAGCCCAAATGTTTGGAAGTATTCCCACTTCCCTGTTCCGTGAACACGACTGGCGTCATGATGTAGTAACTGTTGGTACAGTTCCCGGAAAATATGTAAAAGAAGTATCAGAGGGGGCTGTAGATTATGACTGGCCTGCTCAGGTTAACAAATTACTTATAAACGGAAATTTTGATCTTATTTTGTCCATTGGTCAGGTAGTCCCTCACGAAGTAGTGGGAATGGCCAATTATAATAAAAATATATTTGTCGGAACCGGCGGAGCAGAAGGAATAAACAAGAGTCATTTTATAGGTGCAGCATACGGAATGGAACGTATGATGGGACATGCTGACACTCCTGTCCGCAGAGTATTCAATTATGCATCTGATCATTTCACAAATGAGCTTCCTATTGTCTATGTCCAAACTGTTGTAGGACTGGACAAAACTGACGGAAAATTAAAAACCCGCGGTCTCTTTATAGGAAACGACATCGAAGTCTTTAATAAAGCAGCAGCTCTTTCACTAAAAGTAAATTTCGAGATGACAGACAAACCTTTAAAAAAAGTTATAGTCTGGCTTGATCCTGCAGAATTCAAATCAACCTGGCTTGGCAATAAATCAGTTTATCGTACCCGTATGGCAATCGCTGACGGAGGAGAACTGATTGTTCTTGCTCCGGCATTAAAACAATTTGGTGAAGATCCTGAAATTGACCGTTTAATCCGCAAATACGGTTACCACGGAACTCCTGCCACAATGAAAGCCGTAAAAGAAAATGAAGATCTTCGTAATAACTTAAGTGCAGCAGCACATTTTATTCACGGATCTTCTGAAGGACGTTTTTCCATCACCTATTGTCCGGGTAAGAAACCTGAGAATTTAACGAAAAAAGAAATTGAAGGTGTAGGATTCAAATACGGTGATATTGACGAAATCATGAAGAAATACGATCCTAAGAAAATGAAAGAAGGATATAATAACATCGACGGAGAAGAAGTATTCTATATTTCAAATCCCGCACTCGGACTTTGGGCATTTAAAGACAAATTTAAAAGCTAAAAAAAACGAATTATAAATGATTTTTAGTTAGTAATAATGAAAGTTCATAGCTATCGTCAGAGGAATTTTTAATCCCGACTTATATAAAATATAAATATCTATTTTATGAAATTTATAATTGATAATAAAATTCCCTATATAAAAGGCGTTTTAGAACCTTTCGGAAAAGTTCTTTATCTCGCAGGTAAAGACACAACTCCGGAAATAGTAAAAGACGCTGATGCAATTATTACAAGAACCAGAACAAAATGTACCGAATCACTGTTAAAAGGTTCAACTGTTCGTTTCATAGCTACTGCGACTATAGGATTCGATCATATAGACGCTGATTACTGTAAAAAAGCAAATATAAAATGGACAAATGCACCCGGCTGCAACAGCAAATCAGTAGAGCAGTACATAGCCTCTACGTTGTTTGTTCTTTCTGAGAAGAAAAACTTTTCACTAAAAGGCAAAACAATAGGAATTGTAGGTGTTGGCC
>JAENXA010000251.1 GCA_016649735.1 Prolixibacteraceae bacterium
CTGAGCGTGGCTATTACTAATCTTAATACTCTAACAGAAGAGGGATTTCCTATTACTTTAATTGGACTATCTGATTATCAACGTTATAAGAGTATTCAAACAGAATATTTTTATCATACTAATTTAAATTATCTGAGCTCTTATTTTATTGATTACAAATCCTATTCTGTTAATAATTTTATACATAAATTTCGTAATAACTTTTTTGCAGAACCCGATAATTTTAGTTTTCAGGGTTATGATGTAGCGTTCTATTTTATGAATGCATTAAAAAATTACGGACATTCTTTTCTCGAAAATCTGCCTTATCTTAAAGTAGAATTACTTCAGGATAATTTTATTTTCAAAAAACAATCGGAGACGGGAGGATATATAAACGAGGGACTGTTTGTGGTGAAGTATTCACCCGATTATAGAGAATGCGGGATTCCCTACGTAGCGAATTAAAAATCAAGATAAAATTTCTTAAGGAAAGTTTTCATATCGGAATTTTTTTTGTACATTTCTTTAAGTGTTTGTTCTTCAGAAAGATGGTTTCTGTTTTGTTTTGTCTGAATGATTTTTGTTGATAAATTTATCTCTGAATTATTTAATTCTTTCTGAAGGTATTCGAGAAGATTTATTTTGATTGTTTTTAATTCATTATCCAGAAGAGAACTGCCTACATTAAGCTGAAGCTGATAATTATCTGTTAATTTTGGCGGATGTGAAATAGCTGCCTTCAACCCCGGTTTTTCGGTTAATTTTTGTATGTATTCTTCCCATTTTCCATTCAGCTGTTCCTGGGTAAAAGGGTTGTGTTCCACAGTCTTATCCTTTGAAATTTCTTTTTTTGATTGGGTAGAATAAGATTCCTGCTTTTCTTCGGCATTTCCCGATAAAGCGTCCATGATAGATGGAGTATATGATTTCCTGCTTTTTCTGACTATTTTTTTTACAATGGGTTTATCTGGTTCAGGATTATGTGTTTCAGCTTTTTTTACTTCTGGTTTTTTTAATATAATTTTTACCGGACTTTTATTAGAAACCGTTTTGGGTATTTGACTGAAAAAAGGAATAATTTCTGCCTCTGAAGGATTATCTACTGTTTTTTTTTTAATGAAATCTGTGCCATTTGTATTAAAGACAATTCTACAAGCAACCTTTTATTCTGACTGATTTTGTATTGTAAATCACAGGTGTTGCCTATGTTTAGAATACCAAGGAGGAAATCAACAGAACATGATTCCGCTTGTTTTGTATATTTTTCACGGATTTCAGAACCAACTTCCAAAAGTTGAACGGTAACTTTATCTTTGCATACAAGAAGGTTTCTTACATGGCTGTTAAGGCCATTTATGAAATTATGACCGTCAAAACCTTTGTCCAATATCTTATTAAATAACATAAGTGCTTCTGAAATATCATTCTTCAGAAAAAGATCAATAAGTTTAAAATAATAGTCATAATCAAGAACATTTAAGTTTTCTATTACTTTTTTATAAGTAATATTTTTGCCTGAAAAACTTACAATCTGATCAAAAAATGAAAGAGCATCTCTGAGTGCGCCGTCTGCTTTATGGGCAATTACATTGCATGCTTCCTGTTCAATTTTTATCTGTTCTTTTTCTGCAATACTTTTTATATGGTTTGAAATATCAGAAACTTTTATTCTATTGAAATCGAAGATCTGACAACGTGATAGAATTGTTGGAATTATTTTATGTTTTTCAGTTGTGGCCAGTATAAAAATAGCATGTTTGGGCGGTTCTTCCAGTGTTTTCAAAAAAGCATTGAAAGCGGACTGAGAAAGCATATGGGCTTCGTCAATAATATATATACTGTATTTTCCTATCTGGGGAGGAATATGAACCTGCTCTACCAGATTACGGATATCTTCTACTGAGTTGTTTGAAGCTGCATCCAGTTCATGAATATTATATGAGCGGTTCTCGTTAAATGCAAGACATGATTCACATTCGTTACAAGGTTCTGTATCTTCTTTTAAGTTCAGACAATTTATTGTTTTTGCGAAAATTCTGGCACATGTTGTTTTTCCTACTCCTCTGGGACCACAAAATAGATAGGCGTGAGCCAGTTGTTTCTTTTTGATGGCATTTTTTAGGGTAGA
>JAENXA010000263.1 GCA_016649735.1 Prolixibacteraceae bacterium
CAGGCAGCTAAAAATTCCAGTTTATCAGTAGGATTTGCCATAACCCCTGAAACGTATGCCCATCCCCTATCAAAATTGGTAGCGAGTTCTCCGTATAGAAAAAATTTATGCATACTATATTGATAATCCACACTAATGTCACCTATAGAATTTCCATTAAAATAATAACGATTATATTCGTTTTTACGTATAACCGGATACTGATAATGATTATAATATCCGTTAATGCTAACAGAATAACATTTCCCGTCAAAGCTAACTCTTGATCCTGTACTTAAAACTGATGCTGCATTTTTCCTGTCTATTTCTCCGGAGGTTCTGTGATATCCTGTTTCAGGAAAAGAGGTAATAACCTTTTTGTCATCTACAGTATTTATCGAAGCATCTACCTTATGACATGAAAAAAAAGGCATAACAGAAAATTTCCCGTATTTCCCTGAAAACGCAATACCACGCATAAAACCATATTCTCCTGAAGAACTATAACTTTTGATACCCTGATTAAATTTTGCCATACTCATTGGCTGAGATGAACCACCTAAAGAAAATCCCTGCCATGCTACAAGTCCCTGTCCAAAACGAACAACATAATCCCCCAGAAATATTGTATTATTCTCATTAGGGCTAATTTGTAAAAAGCCACTATTGAAATCGAAACCTTTCTTATTCGGTGACTTAAAAAAAGTTTCACCGGGATCCTTATCTGCAGTATAGCCAGCAGAAATATTCTTTGATGAATAACGGTAACGGAGACTTATTTTATCCGGAGAACCATCAAAAGACCGTGGTTCTTTATACCCTTTTTGTTCTTCAAGCACCCTGTTTCCCTGCAAAACAATTTCGTGATGACCTTTCGATTTAAAATGTGTTTTTCTTTTATCACCAAAACATATAAACGGCTCTATCATACGAGCTATTCGTTTATCAAATCCCGGTATTAAAACAAGTTCATATATTGATAATATTTCTCCGTTTTTTTCTCTATAGTCAATAAGAGCCTGAATTCTAAATTTATCCAGAAACATAAGAGATGATAACTCATGAGTATCTGAGGAATTAATGTTTATGGGATTTTCAGATAGCAGTTGAATGGAATAAAGAAACTGTTCGGCATCTGCTTCTCCTTTGCTGTTTTTAGAGAATGCATCTTCCATCCATTCTGCAAGATCTTTAGAAACTGAATACTCAGGCTGACCATTAATTTCCGGTAAGATAACAGAAAAGAAAATAAATGTAAAAAATATTTTCCTCATACAACGGTTTTTTAAATTCCGCCTGCCCATAAAAAAAGGACAGATTTTAAACTGCCCTTTTAATTTATAACTTTCCTTTTAGAATGTCAATTAGTTCTGTTTTTATATTTAACATCTTTCAGGCTTTCATTAGCTTTCACAATTTTTCCCTTAAGATCTTCTTTAAACTTTAAAAATTTATCCATTATTTCCGGTTCACTCTGTGAGAGAATCTGAATTGCTAAAATTCCGGCGTTATAAGCTCCGTTTACAGCTACAGTTGCAACCGGTATACCCGGAGGCATCTGTACCATTGCCAGAAGGGCGTCCATTCCGTCAAAGCTGCCTCTTATAGGCACTCCTATAACAGGCAGTGGTGTCATTGCCGCAATTACACCCGGCAAATGAGCAGCCATACCGGCTCCTGCGATTATCACTTTTAATCCTCTGTCTTTAGCTCCTTTGGCAAATTCAGCTACTTCATCAGGAGTACGATGCGCCGATAATGCATTTATTTCAAAAGGTATGTCAAATTCATCAAGAACATCTGCTGCCTTTTTCATCACTTCCAAATCGGAGGTGCTCCCCATTATAACACTTACTTTTGGTTTCATATGCTGATATTATATATTTTCTATTTATTAATTAAATGTTCTTTTATGTAAAATTAATAAAAAATAGATAA
>JAENXA010000072.1 GCA_016649735.1 Prolixibacteraceae bacterium
GAAGCAATTGCAACAATATTTTTTAAAACAGAAGAATACTCCATTCCTGTAATATCATCTGAAACTTTCACCTTAATATAATCACATTTCAAAACAGAGGCAAAATCATTAGCAGTAGTTAAATTTTTACAGGCAATTGTTAAAAAAGAAAGACGCTCCATTGCAACTTCTTCTGCATGACATGGACCAACAATAGCACAGAACCGATTATAAGGCACATTAAAATTTTTGTGCAAATATTGTCCTGGAACCTGATTCGTTTCAGGGATAACGCCCTTTACTGCAGATACAACAATCTTTTTACTAATATCCTCCTTTAATCCGGAAAGACTCTGATGAATAAAAGCAGAGGGGATAGCAAGTAAAATAATATCTGATCGTTTTACAACTTCGTTGACGTCAGTATAAAAATTAATTTTATCTGTATCAAACTTTACAACACGCAAATAATTTGGATTATGTTTATAATGTTTAAACAATTCAATATTTTCTGATTTACGAAAATACCAGTTTATATGCTTTTCCCGGTTTAATATTATTTTTGCGAGTGCTGTTGCCCAACTCCCGCTTCCAATTATTCCTATTCTTTTTTTCATCGTTTAAAATAACGGATTAAGAAAGCCATTGTATTACATCATCCATCGCAGGATTCTTTAGTCCTAATTTATTTTTCTTATTATATCCGCAGATATCATTGAAAAATTTTCCCGGTTTTATCTCCTTTAAAGATTGTACTTTTTTTATACCCATTTTTTTTACAACTTTTACCCATTCATTAGATATGCCAAGAGCTTCAAACAACTCATCTGCGTCATCCTGTGCAGCTTTTTTCTCAGGTTTCATTTGAGGGAAAAACAAAACATCCTGAATCGAAATACTATTGGTCATAAGCATTGCCAGACGGTCAATTCCGATTCCCATTCCTGACGTAGGAGGCATTCCATATTCCAAAGCTCTTAAAAAATCATGATCAATAAACATCGCCTCATCGTCACCCTTTGCAGAAAGACGTAACTGATATTCAAAACGTTCCTTCTGATCAATAGGATCATTCAGTTCAGAATAGGCATTTGCCAATTCCTTGCCGTTAACCATAAGTTCGAAACGCTCTGTAAGTCCCGGTTTTGTACGGTGTTTTTTTGTTAAAGGAGACATCTCTTTAGGATAGTCAATAATAAAGGTAGGCTGAATGTATGTTCCTTCACATTTAGCTCCAAAAATCTCATCGATTAATTTTCCTGTTCCCATAGAAGGATCAACCTCAATTTCCAGTTTTTTGCATATTTCTTTAAGCTCATCCTCAGACTTTCCTCCAATATCAAAACCTGTATGATCAAGAATAGATTGCTGCATTGTTATACGGGGATAAGGACGTTTGAAATCAATTTCATTATCTCCCATCGGCAACAATGTTTTACCATATAATGTCGTAGCAATAAGTTCAAGCATTTCCTCTGTAAAATTCATCATCCAGTTATAATCCTTGTAAGCCACATAAATTTCCATGACAGTAAATTCAGGATTATGTGTTCTATCCATTCCCTCATTACGAAAATCCTTGGCAAACTCATATACACCATCAAATCCTCCTACAATAAGTCTTTTAAGATAAAGTTCATCAGCTATTCTAAGATACAAAGGAATATTTAAAGAATTATGGTGAGTAATAAAAGGTCTTGCTGCTGCACCTCCGGGTATAGACTGAAGAATCGGAGTTTCAACTTCGGTATATCCTTGTTTATTAAAGAAGCTGCGCATAGTATCCATAATCTTTGCCCGCCTTATAAACACATCTTTCACCGAAGGATTTACAATCAGATCGACATATCTCTGACGATAGCGCTGCTCAAGATCTGAAAAAGAATCAAAAACAACACCGTCTTTTTTCTTTACAACCGGTAGCGGACGAAGGGCTTTGCTAAGAATTTTTATCTCCTTAACATGAACTGTTAACTCCCCAACCTGCGTTAAAAATACAAAACCTTTGATACCAATGATATCACCGATATCCATTAATTTTTTAAAAACTGTATTATAAAGAGTTTTGTCTTCACCTTCACATATTTCGTCACGATTAAGATATAACTGAATACGACCTTTATCATCCTGCAATTCTGCAAAAGAAGCCTTACCCATAATCCTGCGACTCATGAGTCTCCCGGCAATAATCACTTCTTTGAAATTATTTTTTTCGGGACTATAATTAGCCCTTATTTCTTCAGTTTTAGCATTAACAGGAAATTCTTCTGCCGGATAAGGTTCAATTCCCAATTTCCGTAATTCTGTCAATGAATTTCTCCTGATAACTTCCTGCTCACTTAATTCCTCTGTACTCATAAAACAAATTATTTGAATTTAAATAAATTTTGTCTTGCAAAGATAAAAATAAAAGACAGAAGACATAAGACAAAATACATACAAGAATAAATAATTCAAGTTTCATAGTTGATAAAACATTGAAAATGAAGTAAATAAGATATAAAAAAAGTTGCATTACGGTAATAGCTTAGGAGGTCTCTTTGATTTGTTGAGTTCGCAGACATAGCCAAAGAGCAGAGGAGACAATGAAATTTATTTCCCCTACTTTCAGGCAAAAACTAATTGTGTGACATGCCGGTAACGCTGTATTTTATTGTATATCTGTAATTTAACGTGAATTATGGCAAAATTTTAAAATATAACAACTTGAATAACAGAAAATTAACAACTATGAAACTTGAAACATATAACTTATACTTTTTGTTAAAAAAATTACATATTATGTCCAAATACAGACCTTAGTTCCTTGTTACTCATATTCCCAATCCAGCTCTCACCGGAAGTCACAGTCATATCTGCTAAAGCTTTTTTATGCTGAATCATCTCATTTATTTTTTCTTCAAAGGTGTTTCGTGTAATAAAACGGTGAACCATAACATTGTTTTTCTGACCAATACGATAGGCACGATCAGTAGCCTGGTTCTCAACTGCAGGATTCCACCACAAATCGTAATGAATAACATGATTTGCTGCAGTAAGATTCAGACCTGTTCCGGCAGCTTTCAGAGATAAAATAAAAATCTTATCAGCATGATTGTTTTGGAATCTATCAATCATGTTTTTTCTTTGGACAAAAGAACTACCGCCATGATAAAACAAAGGTTCCTCATTATAACGCTCATTAATAAAACGGTGAAGTATTTTACCCATTTCTGTAAACTGAGTAAAAATCAACACTTTTTCGTTACTTTCAATTATTGGGTCCAGCTTATCAAAAAGGAGCTCCATTTTACCGCTAAGCGAAGCATCATACAGTCCGTTTTTCAAGAACTGAACCGGATGATTACAAATTTGTTTAAGCGATAATATCATTTGCAATACCAGACCCCGACGAACAAACAATGAATTTTTATCTTCTTCAATTCCCTCAATTTGATTCATTGCTTTTTCCAGTGTCTTTTGATAAAGGCCAATCTGCATATTTGTAAGAGAGGCATAACTATCCATCTCTATTTTCTCAGGAAGATCAGAGATAATGCTCTTATCAGATTTTAAACGACGCATCATAAAGGGAGCAGTGATTTTCTTTAGCTTTTCAGCCTTATTGTAATCATTTAACTGCTCTATTGGGTTACCCCAGTTATCGTTAAATTCTTTTACACTGCCCAGCAGACCATGATTACTGTAATCCATAATACTCCACAATTCGCTTAACCTATTTTCTACAGGCGTACCACTCAGGGCAATACGATTGGGGGACTTTATTGACTTTATTGCTTTTGTCTGTTTTGTATTCTGGTTTTTAATATTCTGGGCTTCATCGATTACCATGGCAAACCACTTATGTTTACTGAGCAATTCAGCATCACTGCGAACTATGCCATATGAAGTAAGCAACATATCATAATTTCCCATATGTTCTAAATTACGTTGCGAACCATGATAAACAGCTGTCTTTATTCCGGGAGCGAATTTTTGAACTTCGGCCTCCCAGTTAGTAATTAGTCCGGTTGGGGATACCACTAAAATCTTTCCGGATTTCAACAATCCTTCTTCCTTAAATTTCATAATTATAGCTATAACCTGTAGTGTCTTACCAAGCCCCATATCATCAGCAAGAACAGAACCAAATCCAATACGTGCGTTTCGGTAAATCCATGAAAACCCTCGTTTCTGGTAAGGTCGTAACACAGCATTTATACCGGCAGGTAGAGAAATATCACCAAAATTTGTTACCTCCTCAATAAGCTGTTTTACCTCATTGGTAAATGCAACTTTAGCACCATGATACTCTCCCGAAAGAGCGGCTCGCAACATTTGAAATGCAGATATTTTGCCGGATTGGGTAAAACCTTTATATAATTTTTTCAGATCGTCTTCTTCTGCATAAAAATAATTCGTTTTAAATTTGATAAGACCTTCTGATTTTTGCATCAGTTTTCTGAAAGTATTTTCGTCGATGACCTTATCACCAATAGCTATCTGCCAGTCAAAATCCAGTAATTTATCGAGTCGTAAATAACCTTTCCCTGTACCTGTGTCAGACTTTGTTTTTAATTTAATACTGCTCTGCGGCTTCAATATATTCTGTAATGATTTAGGTAAAAGAACAGAGATATCCAGCAATTGAATGGCAGGAATTATTTTTATCAAAAAAGGAGTGAAGGTATTATTATCCATCACAATATTCTCCTCTCCCCCGGAATTTATAAATTCGTCCAGTCCATAGATAAAACTACTTAACTGGGTAAGAGATTGAAGAATTTCGAAACGCTCATGATTATATTTTTCCTCGCACAAAATAGATTTAAGAGGGATACTCTCCTCTATATTTTTCTGAGTATTTTGAATTTCAACAATAATCCGAAAAGTTTCACCCTTTTTTTCTTCTACCAGCAACACCGGCTTGTATTTTCCACCGGTAATATAAAACTTTTGCAGCCATGTCATAATACCACCGGCAAGACCATGTTCACCTGGCTCTGAAAATGAATATTTTATTGATTTAAAAAAAAGATCCTCAAATAGATCTCCATTATGTCTGATACTGACGAGATTCACAATCTCAGTAAGAAACAAAGACAATAAATTTTCTGCCCGATTAGCGTTAATGCGTCTTCTGCGTTTTGGTCCCTGCCACATAAAAATATCAGGAGGTAACATATCATCCAGCTTGTTTACGATTTTTTTTACTTCCTTGCTAAGCATGGCAGGCAACCATCGGATCATAAAATCTTTTTCCGGCAATTGCACAATCTGAGGAATTATTGCACCATTAGCTATCAGCTGAATCGCACAATGCAACACACTGTGTAGCGAAGCCGTAGATGGTTGGTAATCATATGTCCGGGTTCCTTTAACACAAGATAGCTGCTGCAAAAATTTGCGTACAGAAAATTTTTTTTCATTCACCAGAACTCTGGCCTGTAAATCATTATCAAGAATTATGCTGTTTTCTGTATGATAACCTATGGATTCTTCCTTTTCATATGCATCAGAAAAGAAAGAAAAGAGATCGACTTTTCCCTTTGCCACATTCTGCATACTTTTTACAATACGATTGAGGTGTGAAAAATATTTATTACGAAAATCAGTCGTCGAAAGTGAATAAAAAGGCGGATATGGTTTCAATAATTCCGTAAGAGCTTCATGAATGGGTATTAAACCGGTAAAAGAAAGTTTCTGGTATGCCTGTTCAGGATCATAAGGATCAGATTTTACGTCTTTTTTAAAATATAACTGACTTATTTTGGGAATTTCAATATTTTTTTTCTGTATAACAATACCGCGTTGTTTCAGTTCTTTTAGTAAATCAACATTGTGGAATGAAAAAGATAAAAACGGATTGTTGTCTATTTCGGCAGATACTTTATAAATAACAGCAGCGAGATGCTTACATGGAACAGCCCAGTCTGGACAAGAGCATTGCATTTTAAGATCGCTCCATTGTGTGGGAAATACTTTCAGCCCTAATTTTTCAGCAAGAGTAAGGATTGCCGGATCCAGTTCTCGATTTAATAATTTTGATATAATAACCGGATGACTGATAATTTCGTCAATAAATTGGCTTTTCTCAGGATCAAAAAACGGAGGCATAACAATATCAATATTATAAGGTCTAACCCTGGTTCCCCGCACCTTAGCTGAAATATGATTGCCTTTAATTATAATTTTCTCTACAGCGCCCTTTCGTGCATAAGAAACTCCGCGGGGTAATCTATTACTGTAATCAATATTTTCCAAAGCATTGAGCCATTTTTTACCCCACCATGTTTTACCAAAACTACCTTCCATATATGAAATTTAAAAATAATCCGACTATTAACTAATTTGTATAATTTTAAAAAAATAAGAAAGATTAAATATACACGTAGAGTACTTAATATTCTACAGATATAACTATTTGAATATAAAAATATAATCAGCATTATTTCAAATAGATATTAAATCACTTTTAGATAGCTATTAACAGATTTTATATTGAAATTGTCTGTATCCCAATTTTTATTTTTTTCTAATCCAAGCCATTCTCTGTATTCATCAGCATCTTCACTTTTAGGGGCTTCCAAAAAAGTATATTTTAATTCTTCATATCCACCTACACCACCACAATCTTCAGGAGGACAGGTTCCTTTACCTGCAAGACAGACAGCTTTATCCGTTTTGTTATTGCTAATAGATTCTAATGTAATTTCGTGAATCCATGAGTCACCATAATCATAAATATATTTAAGCTTACGTGTATTCTCAGAAAAGTAGTCAGATAATTTAAATTTTGAAGCGTCATGCGTCGGTAAGAAATCGTCAAAATCATCTTCTGATATCTCTGCAATACGCATGGTTTTATCATATTCTTTTTCTGCAAAATCATATAGATGATAATTTTCCCAGCCAAAGGTTAGTTGTATTACTTTATGAAATTTAGAGAATGTGAAATTTGCCGGAACAGCTATTCTTCTCCATACAGGAGGTTTGGTTATTCCTTTTATCTTTATTTTAAATTGGAAAATCATAGTTTATATAATATTTATTGTTTATAATTATTTCAAAAATAAGATTTTAAAAATAAGAAAAAAAATAATTCTGAATTATTTTTTTTCTGTCTGACTTAACCCGGTGAATTTTTTTATGTGAAGAATCTGGCGTTTATTCCCTTTTCCAAAGAGTACGTTTAATGAGTTCCTGTTTGAGTTTAATATTTCAATGGAAACATGCAAAAGCCTATCATTGGTTGGATTTCTGTGAATGCTGAATTTAACTTACTAATTCAAGGATAGTATTGCCTCAATTGGAAACACTTGATTTTATTAAAGAAAAAAGGAATATCGTTTTGACCGGAAATCCTGGCACCGGAAAAACTCATATTGCAACAGGATTAGGTCTTAAGGCCTGCAAACAGGAGGTATATAGTGTTCTTTACAACAATTCACGAATTGCTTACTAAAATACACGAAGGTCGTTCAGCGAAGACCTTAAGAACTTTGGATTGCAACTTTAAAAAATATGATTTAGTTATATGCGATGAATTTGGATATGTTCAGTTCTCTAAAGAAAATGCTGATCTACTTTTTAATCTTCTTTCGCTTAGGGATGAAA
>JAENXA010000019.1 GCA_016649735.1 Prolixibacteraceae bacterium
CTAAAGGTTGCCAGTATGGTAGGATTTCCAACTTCATCTATTGCAAATATAGCAGCCTCTTTCATAGAAGGATAATTCATTTTAAAATGTCTGTGCATATTTTCAGCCACGATTATCGAATCATCAACTACTATACCTGTGACAAATACCAGAGCAAAAAGAGTTATACGGTTTAATGTGTAATCCATGAAGTAATAGGCAAATAGTGTAAGAGCGAAGGTTACAGGTACCGAAAGGAATACAACTAATCCTCCTCTCCATCCCATGGCCAGCATTACAAATAATGTTACAGCCAGAATTGATAACATAAGATGTAGCAATAATTCCGATACTTTATCGCTTGCTGATGCTCCGTAATTTCGGGTAATTGCAATGTGCATATCCTGAGCAATCTGTCCGTTTTCCATCCGTTTTACCTTGGCCAGTACTTTATTTGATAATTTATTGGCATCAGTCCCGGATTGTTTGTTGACAGCTATTGTTACGGCAGAAGTTCCTTTAAAGGAAACATAACTTACAGGTTTTGATGGTCCTTCTGTTACTTTTGCTATATCTTTAAGGTATACAGGAGTGTTTCCATTCATACCAACTATAAGATGACTTACTTCTTCGGCCGAGGTTAAAAAATTATTAGTTTTTATAATATAAACTTCATTACCCTGATAAGCAGATCCTGCAGTCATTTGTCTGTTTGCTCCCTGTATATATTTTTCTATTGTAGTTATATCCAGATTATGTCCTGCCATTTTGCTCTTGTCAAGAGCAATGCGTACCTGTTTTGTTCTGCCTCCCAGTAATTTTATGTCCGTTATATGTGGAATTTTCTTTATTTCCTGGCTGATAAGTTCTGCTTGCTGACGTATCATATAGTCCGAACTTTTATCGCTCCATAATGTCATAGCGAGTACCGGCACATCATCAATTGACCGTGTTTTAATTAATGGCATGGATGATCCCGGAGGCATACGTTCCATATGTTTCATGATTTCGTTATACAGCTTAACCAGCGAAGGTTCTATCTCTTCACCTACAAAAAATTGAACTGTAAGCATTCCCTGACCATTCATGGAAGAACTGTATAAATGTTCTACACCTTTTACATTTGATAAAACTTGTTCTAAAGGCGATATAATCTGATTTTCCACTTCTCCTGGTGAAGCTCCTGGCAGCTGTATAAAAATATCTGCTGCAGGAACTTTTATTTGCGGTTCTTCTTCACGTGGAATTAATGTTAAACTATAAATACCTACGATAAGAAAACTTATCATAAGCAATAATGATAATTTGCTTTGTAAAAAAGCACCTGCTATATATCCTGATATTCCTTTTTTCATATAGTCTTTTATTTAATTGTTATGGGGGTGCCATTTTTAATCCTTTCGCCAGTAGATACAATAATTTTGTCTGTGGCATCAAGTCCTGAAAGAACCTCTACATTGTCATCTTTTATTCTGCCTAATCTAAGCCATCTTAATACGGCATAATTATTGTCAGAGGCTATGAATACTCCTTGTAATGCGCCTTGTGTATAAATTGATTTTCTGGGAATTAATATAACCTTATGCGATTGTGATAATCCATTGGGTAAAGTAAAAAATATTTTAACGTGCATCCCTGATGTTAGTTTGTCCTGTATTGTTTTTGGTATTGCAATAGTTATCATATATTGTCCGCCCGTGGCAATAGACGAAAGGCTTCTTTCACTTACAGAAGCATTAAAATTCAGAGAGTTATCATCTGAGCTTACTTTTACTATCATACCCGGATTAATGTATTGTATCCGGTCTTCATCAATTTGAGTCTGTGCAACCATAACTCCGGTCTTCTCTATAGTTATAAGTGTAGTTCCAGGGCTTGCCAGGCTTCCTTCTTTTACTGAGACTGCAGATACTATACCGCTGAAAGGGGCTGTTATTTGTGTGTAGGTACGATAAACATTTACTTCATTTACCGATTGTTCTGCAGCTTGCATTGAAGCTTTCATGGATATAAAGTTGAGATGAATCTGTTCGTATTCTTTTTCAGAGCAGCTTTCCCTTTCCAGTAGTCTTTTGTATCGGCCTTCATCTTTTTTAGCTACATCGTAAGCAGCTTTTGCTTTAGTAAGCATAGCTTTAGCTTGAGTGAGCTGTGCCTTTAATTCATTATCGCTTATACTGATTAAAAGGTCGCCTTTTTTTACGTGCATACCCTGTGTAACATTAATCTTTTGTATGTAACCCATTAATCGTGTTCCAATACGTGCTGTTTCATTGGATTCTATTACTCCGTTTGTTACTACATCGCTATTTGTATAAACAGTTGGGTTTATTACTTCTACAGGAATGGAAGCCTTTTGAATCTTCTTAGTTTTCTTTTGTCCGCAACTCACTAATGTGATGATGGTTATAAAAATTAAAAATTTCGTTTTCATTATATAATTTTTTTATTTTCCGGTTATTAATTGCATCCATGCCATGTTTACTTTTTGTTTGAAATATGTCATAGACAGCGATAGTTTTTGTTGTGCCAGTTGACTTTGAACTCTTAGTAAATCGCTTGTTGAAGCTAATCCCTGATTGTATCTGTCAGATTGTATGCGCCAGGCTTCTTCCATCTGACTGACCATTGATTTTACCTGTATTATTTCCTTGTTTAAATCTTTATATGTTCTTGTTGCCTGATTATAGTCTGCCTGTGCCTGTAGCTGCATCTGGTTAAGTTTATTTTGCATTTTACCCATTGATAGTTGCGATGTTTTTATTTTATGAATTCTCTGAGTTCCTCCGAATAATTTCCAGCTCAGGGAAATCCCTGCCATATAACTGTTTGCATCAAATTCGGCAAAATGATTATCATTTAACTGATATAATGCAAAACCATTAATGCGGGGTAAAAGAGACATTTTATTTGCTTTTGTATTATCACGGGTTGCCAGGATGCCTTCTTTCATAGCTAATATATCACTGCGATTATTCCAATCTGCTGAAATAGTTACTTTATAAGGCTTGTCTGTTTTATCAACTGTATATATTTCGCTGACATTTACTCCCATTAATAAACTAAGTTGGTCGCAACTGTTTGCGATACCACTCTGAGCTTCTTGTAACTGAGTTTTAGTTTTAAGTAAATAAGTTTTTGCTTCCAGTAAATCTGCTGTTTGTATTAATCCTTCGTCATTCATTGCTTCGGCACGGTTTGCAAAAGATTGTGCCATATTAACAACCTGACGCATCATTTTTTCATTTTCATAGGCCAGTCCAATTTGCATGTATGCTTTTTTTATCTGAAATCTCAGATATTTTTCTCTGTATTGCTGGGAATAAAATTTTACCATAGCCATTTTTCTTGCCCCCTGACGTTTGTATAGTGCATCAAGATTAAGAAGTGGCTGTTTTAACTGCAATTCAGTAGCGAAATTTTGGTTGTTTCCAGGATCATTAAGACTTGTTGGATTAAAATCGTCCTGCGTTACTATTTCCTGATTAAGTTTAAATCCGAATGAATTTAATGGATTATTTGTGACCATAGCGGTGTATGCCATATCTATCTGAGGCATAAAAACAGCATCAGCAGCAGCACTTTGCTCTTTTGCTATTTTTGTGTCAGCTATAGATTGTAATAGTGATTCATTATTTTTCAGGGCCAGGTCTATAGCCTCTGTTAGAGTTAAATGGCGTTGTGCCTGTAATGTGGTTATACCTGCTATAAAGAATACGATATAAAAAATAAGTTTTCTCATATTATTTGGATTAATTTTAACAAAGGCAAAGATAGAATGACTTTACTTATTAATCAAACAGATACATTCTATAAGAATATAGATGGCATCTATATTATGAGAAAAAATTAAAAGCCGATTTCTAATTTTGAAATACCGGCTTTAAGGTTATATATGTTTCCAGAATCTAAAAGTGATGTCTTTTTTATTTCCGTCAGTATCAATTTTGTAAAGTCTCTGATTGGTAGTTTTGTTATTAAGAGGACCTTTCTCTTTTATATAAGGGCCAATTTTGATATAATCAAGATCTTTAATTATAAATCCATCTATAAAAGAATCTCTGCCGGAATACCATGCAGTTTTTATATAAGGATTACCTTCGGAATTTTTTTCGGCGTATTTTGATTTTATATAACGGGAAAGTCTGGCAACTTCAAAGGGGTAGCGGTCACCACCCATGAAACAAAAACATGTAAGAGCAGTATCATATTTCTCAATTAGCTTATCTATTTCTTTTTCATCAAGAACCAGTCCTATATCTTTCTGAAGATGTTGACTGTGACATTCAGGGCATTTGAATGGGCAATTGGTAATATTAACAGCTATTGTTACTTCATCAGGAATTTCCTGAAATACTATATCATAATTATAGTATTTCAGGAAATCATGTTTCACTATTTTCTTCTCTGACATAATTTCAAACTACACTTTCTTTTATTTCTGTCATGGATTCCTGTTTGATTTTAGAAGACTGCTCATTAGACGGTTTTGCATAAAACCTAATGGCTGCTTCTTTTTGGCGTGCAGAAGAAAAGCTGTTTACGCGTTTCATGTAACCTATAACACGGGTTAGATAATCAATGTTCTTAGAATGACACTTAGGGCATTCTTTAAGATACCTTTTATCAATATGTCCACAATCATTACATATAGTATTGGGGATATTATATGTAAAATAATTACATCCTTCTCTGGCGGCTACTCTTAATAACTGACGGTACTGAATTTTGGATAGGTGTTCATCGAGATTCATATGAAGAGCAGAGCCTCCGGTTAAATGTTTAATATACGGAGCACCATGAAGTTTAAACTTATCCAGAATAGTGGAAGATGGATCTTCTACTACATAAAAATAGCTGTTATAGCATTCACGTGGAACTTTGTACCCATCTTCCTTATCCCATTTTGCATGTTTAACACCTACATTTTCAGCTGGAATCATTTCACAGTTGAACATAGCATCTTTACTCTTATATTTTTTATTATAAGATTCAATCAGACTTAATACGTCCTGTACAAAATGCAGATAATCGTCATTAGGACTAATCTTTATTCCTTTTGATTCGGCAGCTTCTACCAGACCATTAACGCCTATGGTTAAATACTGACGTTTAATATTAATATAGCCGGCATCAAATAACGGAAGCATTCCTTTTTCCAATAAATATTTAAGATTCTCGTTATAAGCCAGTTGAACTTTATGACATAAATCTACTATATCTTCTAAAAATATCAGGTAATTAATACCCTGTCTGTCTGCTTCCTGTACGCATCTGTTTAAGTTTATTGTTAATACAGATTTTGAACCTGTAGAAACACCTCCTGCACCCAGCGTATAACTAAAGCCGTTATCCTGAATTTCATTTCTCAGACGACAGCAGCTACTCAGTGAATCTGCATTATCGCTAATATAAGTAAAGAAAGAGTGACCTTTTGCATACATGTCGGCAGTTAATTCTCCGTAGGCTTCATCTTTGGCATCTCCGTCTTTTGTAAGAAGAGCCATTGTCTCTACGGGAAATGTAAGAACTGTTTTAGTCCTTTCTTCGTTAAACCAATTTAGAAAACGTCTCTGAAGCCAGTCTAAAGATGCCCATACCGGTTTGCTGCCATCAGGGAATACAAATTCTCCGAAAAGACTTTTGAAATAATAAGGGTCGTAATATGATATATTCCAGAAAACTGCCTGGAAATTACGGGCTCCTGTGGGCTGATTTATAGAATAAACTACCTGCTGAAAGCACGAAGTAATAAGCTTATCGAGTGATTTAGGTTTTAATGATAATTCAATAATTTTATTAGGATCTTCATAATATTTCTGACCAAATTCTTTTCTGATAAAATAATCCATGTACATAAGAAATTCAGGAGTTGCACATGCACCGCTTAACATACTCGATACAATAAATACAAGATTTATAAAACTTCCGCAGAATGATTTTAGATTTTTAGGTGCTGTAGAATTACCTCCTATAGAATTAGTACCGTCCAGTAGCCATGGGTACATTGTTATGCTGGCACAATAATTAGCCAGAGATGTTTCATCATTTTTATAAATAAAATGTGAATTCAAAAGACTTATGTATTTATCGGCCAGTTCACTGCCATACATGTCTTTGATACGATCAGTAAGAAGACGTCTGTTTAGACTAATAAAATTCTTTTTAGGGAGTTCCCCGATTAACGTGGCAATATTTTTCTTATCTACATTGGCATTGGCATCAAATTTACTGCCTGTAGCTGCATTTGAAGCACCGCAGTAATCAATTAGAAATTTTAATTTATCAGCAGTCTCGCGTTCTTCTTCGTGCTTATGTCTGTAAAGCATGTATGATTTTGCGACTGCGAAATATTTCTGAGACATAAGTGCAGTCTCAACCTGATTTTGAATATCTTCAACAGTCGTTCCGTCATGTAAATTAATTCTTGAAAGGATAGATGTCAGATCTTCTTGGGTAGCAAAACCACCTACAGACAGAAAAGCTTTTCTAATAGCATTCTGAATTTTGTCAAGAGAAAAAATCTCTTTTTTACCGTCACGTTTGACGATTTTGATTGACGATGTCATGATGTTTATATTTTAAAAAGTTTTCATGGCCAAAATAAACCACTATAGAAATTTCAATTATTAATCAGTTTATTTGAATAGTTATAAACCATTATAGTACGAAACTATGAAATAATTAAATTTTAAAATGAATAAACCCCAATTACTTTTTAACAAAATTTTGTTAGTAAGTAATTGAGAATTATTCAAACTTTTTATATTTAATTGTAATACAATGTGATGCTATGTGCTTTTGTTGCTATTTGTATAAAATAAGTCAATTTAGGTATTAACTTAATTTTGTTTTTTGTACGTAAATAAACATTCATAATTGTTCCATTACCGGGAGAACTTTCTGCCCATATTTTGCCATTCAGTGCTTCAATAAATTCTTTACATATAATAAGACCAAGGCCTAAACCCTTTTCTCCATTAGTACCGAGAGTGGAGTTGTTTTGTTTTTTCCTAAATAAATTTGCAGCTTTGCTGCTGTCCATGCCAACGTCATTATCTAAAACAGAAAGTACAATACCATTTTTTGAAGGAGCTTTTTTGCATGAGATAACAATTTTTCCATCATTGTTTGTAAATTTAATCGAATTTGCCAATATGTTTTGAACTATAGTGTACATCATTGCAGAATCGCACCATGCTTTAGTGTTCTCAGAAATTTTATTAATTATTGAAATCTTTTTTGTCGTAGCATTTCCAAGAGTAAGAGCTATACTGTCCTCTACGACTATATGTAAAGATACCATATCAAAATGAGGGGGTGACTATTTCATTACTTGCGGCTTTAAGCCAGTTTGACATATTTTGTACTAAAACAGAAAGAAATTTTGAAGAAGTATTTATAATTTTTAAATATTCCATGATTTCTTCAGTTATTTTTGTACATAAATTACCATTCTCGTCTGAAAAGTTTTCATATAAAAAAATAGAAGAAGCATTTGAAGCATAAAGCAGAGCCCCTAATGCATTATGTAAAGAATCAGATAATAAAATCGAAAAAAAACAGGTAAGACTTTCCTCTATGCGTAATCTTTTTTCAATCTGAGAATTTATACCTTTATGTTTTGTTGTATCCTTAATAATAGCAATACAAAGATTTTCTTTTATATAAGATGAAATAAATCTTATTATTTTTTCTCTTTATCATATTTAATTATCTGTGAATAAACGTGATTTACGTTTTTACTGTCAATGAGAGCTGAAAAATAATAGATTATATAAAAATATTACTTAATATCTATGGGAAAGGATTATGTGTAATAATTATAAATATGTGCTAAATGAAATTTATAATACATCAATTTTTATTATTATAAATTACGGTAATTTTGCAGCAATAAAAAGATGATAAATGATTAAGACCAATGATCTTGATTTCGGTAAAACTGATATTAAGATTTTATACAGAAAATTTTTATATCCTACAATCCTTGGGATGATTTCAACCATAATAGTAATTATTACTGATGGTTTTTTTATAGGTAAATTTATAGGAAGTGATGCTTTGGCGGCAGTTAATATAGCATCTCCGCTGTTTGATCTGGTTAGTGGATTTGGCATTATGTCCGGTATAGGTTGCTCTATAATATCTGCTGTATATATTTCCAGAGGAAAGCAGAAATTAGCTAACGTACTTTTTACACAAATAACTGTTTTTTCTATAATACTGTTTATAATAGTATCTTTTATATTATGCCTTAATGCTGATGCTACAGCCTTATTACTGGGAAGCTCCCCAAAATTATTGTCATTATCATCAACCTATATTACTATATTGTCTGTTTCTTTTCCATTCTTTCTTCTGGATAATATAGGTCTGTTTATGATACGTTTGGACAGATCTCCAAAATATGCTATGCTTTGTACCATGAGCGGAGCTGTATTTAATATTATAGGTGACTATTTTATGGTGGGGGTGTATGATTTTGGAGTACAGGGCGCAGCTATAGCAACCAGCGTAAGCTTTTTTATTAACGCGATTATGGTAGTTGTATATTTACTGTTTAAAGCGAATAATTTAAAATTCTGTAAAATAAGTATAGATCTTAAAGGTCTCAGGTATTCATTAAAGAATATATACAGTATGTGTAAGATTGGTTTTTCAGGTATGTTAAATCAGTTATCTATAGCTCTTATGGCTTTAACAGGTAATTATATATTTATGAAATACCTCCACGAAGACGGAGTTGCTGCCTTTAGCGTATTATGTTATTATTTCCCTATAGTTTTTATGATAAATAATGCTATAGCTCAATCTGCTCAGCCTATTATTAGTTATAATTTAGGTGGTAAACAAATGGATAGAGTAAAACAGGCTTATCATTTATCTTTAAGAGTAGCTTTCGGATTTGGACTTTTTACTACTCTTCTTATGATTTTTGCTGCAAGACCTATGACAGGTTTGTTCTTAGCCGAAGATGCTCCTGCTTTTCAATATGCTATAGACGGGATGCCATATTTTGCTATTGGATTTATGTTCTTTGCATTAAATATAGTATATATAGGTTACCTTCAAAGTACAGGAAAGGACATGAAATCAAATATAATTACTCTAATAAGAGGCTATATATTATTGTTGTTGTTTTTCATTTTTCTTCCCCGGATTATGGGAAATAAAGGAATATGGTTGGCTATGCCTTTGGCTGAAGGTCTGACGACTTTATTAATTTGCCTTTTAGAAATTATCAGGAAAGTGGGGAAGGGGTAATTCTGTTTTTATGTTTTTGCAGGGAGAGTGGGATGAATGTATCTTCGCTACGCTCGATCATTAATCCCCTGCACCTGTGCGGTGGGGTGCCTTGCAACAAATTGAAGAACATCTTCGATGTTTATTTTTTATGTCTGTATATTAAATGTAAACAAGTTTCTATTGATATACAGGCATAAAAAAAACAGCACGTAGTGCTGTTTTCCAATTTGTTGCGGAGAGAGGGGGATTCGAACCCCCGGTACAATGTTACTCGTACGCCGGTTTAGCAAACCGGTGGATTAAGCCACTCTCCCATCTCTCCGGATTGTGTCTTATTCTTTTTGTGCGTGCAAATATAGGACTAGTTTTTTCTATAACAAAAAAAATCTTCGTAAAAAATTAATGCATTTTCATTAAAAACAATTGCTTTTACGAAAAAAAATAAAAAAGGTTTTATTATGATTTTTTTTATTAATATATCTTTTTGTCTATCAGTAATATATACAGAATATGTTTAATAAGATATAAAATATATTTGGAGGTAAGTTCGGAACAACGTACATTTGAATCTATAGAATAAGAGTTCTTAAAAATATTGTGTTCCGCATTGATTCAAAATTGGCAAATTCAACAGTAATATTTGATACCGAGAAAGCTTTGGAGCTCGAGGACAGGCCTTGTAGTTCGGTTTATCCGGATGAGTAGTTAGTCTACCGGTGGAAGTTTGAAAGTTCCGGCACTCAAATCCTTTAATTTAGGGATTTTGCACAATCGAATTAATGCGGACTTTTTTTGTTTTTAAGTTATATTGTTTTTTTCTGTAATAAATTGTACAGAGACATAGTAAAACAATTATTATTGCCATAAAAGTACATATCTGGCCTATATAGTCTCCGTATTTTACATAGAATGTGATTTTATTATTTGATTTTAGTTTTCCCTGCATTACAGTTTTTTTCCACCACTTTGTCTGTTTTATAATATCACCTCTCTGGTTAATGAAAGCAGAAATTCCGGTGTTAGCTGCCTGAGCAATACTTCGGCGAGTTTCTATGGCTCTAAGACGAGCATATGAAAGATGTTGTCTGTATCCCGGAGTGTCTTTCCACCAGCCATCATTGGTTAGGAAAAATATTAATTCTGCATCTTTTTTTATTCTTTTTGCCACATATCCTCCAAAAACAGATTCAAAACATATAGCAGAGGCTACTTTCATTCCTGATGAGGAAGTGAAGTTTTCTTCTTCGGGAGTTGTCCCCAGGCTTTCTGATGTTCCTCCAAGATTGACAATAAATTTGTTTATCCATTTTGAATACTTTTCAAACGGCATTTTTTCCACTCCTGTAACAAGTTTATTTTTATGATAGATCTGGATTTTTTTATTTTTATTAATCAGAAGTGCAGAATTATAAACTATACGATTTTTCCCATTCTTCTTTTCTGCAATAATTTTCTTCTTGGTAGTAGCTCCGATGATAATATTTAGAGAGGGGTAAAGTATTGTTTTACAGTGAAGATTATGAAGAACAGAGTTTTCCATAATCTTATTATTTTCCCAAATTGAGTCAATTGCAGTTTCAGGCCATAGAATGAAATTTATCGAATCACTAATAATTGAATCTGTCATTGAAAGAAGTCTCTGTGATTGCTCTTTTTCTGACATGCCTTTAAATTTTTCTGTGTAAGGATCAATATTAGGCTGGATAATTCCGATTTCCCATGATTTTCCTTCTTCTCTGTAATGATTATACTTCCAGACAGAACTAATTGATGGTATAAGTATAAAGAGAAGGATACATATAATTTTACCCTGAGATTTCTTTATTCCTTTTTGATTAAAAGAGAGATAAATACTAAATAGAAGCAGATTAATTATAAGAATCCATAAAGAACCTCCCATAACGCCAGTGTATTCGTACCATTGTATAATTTTGGGGGAATTGGCAAATCCGTTTCCAAGAGTTAGCCATGGCCAGGCCATAGACCAGGTGAAGTGGAGATATTCATATCCAATCCACATGAAAATTAGTGATAAATAAGAAAGTGAAGATGAAAAATGTCTGTGAATAATATGAAAAAGCCACCAGATTATGGCCATAAAAAGTGCATTAAGTATAAATACCAGGAATCCTTCAATTATAGTAACTTTTGTTATCCACCATGTAGAAAAAAAGTTCCATAGAAAAAAACATAACATTGCATACCCGAAAAAAACAATGCTTTTGTATCTTTGTTTTTGAACGTATATTGAATTTTCAACAAGCAGTAAAGGGAAAAAGGCAAAAAGTAAAGTGCCTGTTGTAAATTTCCCTAACCAAGGCATACTTAGTAATATAGCTGATAAAATAGAGAGTCCAGTCCAGTATTTTTGTTTCATTCAGGATAATTTTTAAAAATATTTATTTATGCCTTTTGATTTTTAAAAGGATACATATAATTTTATATTTGTGTGAAATGTCCTAATAGTTAAAGCTAAATTGATATTTTTACACCAAAGGTATTTATATGTATACTGAAAAAATAAATTTTATGAATTTTTTTTATAATAATAATTTCGTTTCCAGAGTGTGTAAAATTATCGTTTCCCTAATTATTATATTTTCATGTTTAAATGTACAGGCGCAAAATTATCCGGTTGTAAAGGCGCAGAAAGGTGATGGAATATATAGTTTGCTTAGAAGAAATGGTCTTGAACCAACAAAATATATAAAGACATTTATTTCTATAAATAAATCAAAATTAGGTAAAAATAATTCACTTTATGTAGGTAGAAATTATTGTCTTCCTTTAGCGGGAAACAAAGCTGAAGTTGTTAGGGCAGAAGTTAATAAGGTGATTCCTCATAAAGCTGTGGCAAAAGGGAATTCTTTGAAAACAATTGTTTATACTTTATTTGGGGAAAAATATCAGACAGTAACTATAAAGGATCATCAGTTAAAAGGGGCTATATATTATCTTGTAGGTGGACATGGAGGACCGGATCCCGGAGCTATGGGAAAACTAAACGGGCATGTGTTGTGTGAAGATGAATATGCATATGATGTTGTTTTGCGTATGGCAAGATGTCTTATGGAACATGATGCCAAAGTTTATTTGATTATTCAGGATTTGTACAATGGAATTAGAGATGAGCCTTATTTGATTCAGGATAAAACAGAAACCTGTTATCCTCATGACAGAATCCCATTAAATCATCTGGCCAGATTAAAACAACGTGTAGTCATAGTCAATAAATTATATATTAAAAACAAAGGTTCTTATCAAAGGATGCTGGTGGTACATGTTGATTCACGAAGCAAAAAAGAAAATATAGATGTCTTTTTTTATCGCGATAAAAGAAGCAAGACAGGAAAGAAAATGGCAGAAACCATGAAAAATGTATTCCACAATAAGTATGATTACTATCAGCCTAATCGTGGTTATTCAGGTACTGTTTCCAGCAGAAATCTTTATGTGTTAAAACATTCTTATCCTACGGCTGTATATATGGAAATAGCAAATATTAATCATTTTCGTGATTTACAGCGACTGATAATAGTGAGCAACCGTCAGGCACTTGCAGAATGGATGACAGAAGGAATATTGACGGATTATAAAAATTGTCATACTCAAAAGTAGATTCATAATTCAATATCTAAATTACCTTCTTCATATTGTTTAAACCGTGCTGATAAATGTGCCAAAAACCGGCTAATTTGTTTGGCAGCGTCAGAGGTGTCTTTCGAAATTTCTTTTTTCATAAGATGTAACAGCATAATACTGTAAAGAGATTGCAATGCAACATAAATGTCGCTGGCATTTTTTATACGACTTTTTACTCTAAATTCATCTATAGCTGGTTTTGCTGTCTGGTATAACTTATTGTAATTAAAATCTTCATTAGAATTTAATAATGCAATATTAAATCTGTTCAATTCGTTTATTAAATTGATAATAAATTGAAGATGTCCCTCATTTTTGATGAATTCTTTTTCCATCATTATTACCAGATTTGTATACCAATCAGAAATTTTTGAACGGGTATTTTCATCTGTTTTAAATTGAGAGACGATTGTATTTTGGATTTTATCCATATCAAAATCCAATGCTCGAATCAGATCTTCGATCTGCCACATATACAAAATGTATTCCGAGATATTGGATTTCCTTTTTTCCTGAGCAATAATCATGAAAAAATGGTGATATTTTATTTGAGTTTTACATTAAGGGCAACAGGACCTTTTGCGCCATTGCCAATTTCAAAAATTACGGAATCTCCTTCATCAACAGCTTCCAGTGTGTTGTTTACATGAAAGAAGTAACTTATTCTTGTCTCTCCATCAACGATAAATCCATATCCTTTAGAGTTGTTGAAATAGTTTACTTTTCCTCCTCTTATAGGATCCGGTTTATCTGCTTCAGTTTGCTTAGGGACACTTATTTCAATGTCTTCAACCTTTATTTCTTCTTTTTTCTTGGTTGGATCGGGTGGCGTAGACGAGATATTACCAAATTCATCCACATAGGCAAACATATCCTCGGGACTTTTTTGTTTATCATTTTCCTTCTTTTCCAGCTTTTTTTTCTCTTTCTCTTTTCTTTTCTTTTCTTTTTTGTTTCTGACTTCTTTCTTGAAATAAGATTCCTGTGATCTACTCATGTATTTATTTTTTTATAACTAATTATTTGGTTTTAAAATTTATACGTTAATAACTCATGATACTTAAAACTCATGTTACCCTAAAGATAAACATAAAAACGATAAAAATCGTTTGTAATGTAAAAACAGTGATTTATATTCCTGATAAAGTTATAGGATAATGATGAGCACTATTCTTATAATACTCTTCAAAGATATTAAAAATCCGATTTCTATTCAAGTTTTATTTCAATGAAGAGAAATAAGTTTTAAAAAAATCATGTTCTGATCTGAAAATCATTTTTTAATGGCCTGCAAATATAATATTTATCCTATATTCATTTGCATGCCTTATTCATACTGACAAAATATACTATTTGTTTTTAAATACTATGTTTGTATTTCTATTCTTTTTTAACATAGACAGGAGATTATTGACGGAAGCTCCTTAGTATCTGCTATTACAGCATTAATTTTCTTATTCCCTTCTTTGGTTATAGAAAAAAGCATAACTCTTTTATCTTTTTTATCCATTGTGCGCTTTATAAAATCTTTACTTTCTACAGATTTAATCACTTTAGATGCATTTGAACAGGTAAGCCCAAGTGATTTTGCAATATCTGTTGAAGAAGTTTTTCCATATTCCTGAATACAACAAAGCAACATCCCTTCATTCAGAGAGAGACCATAGTCGTGTACAATTTTATTTTCGTACTCGTCTATGGCTCTGTATATTTTCCTGATTTTACATAAAGGATTGTTTTCAATCTTCTTATTCATCCTTTTTCAATAAAACGTCTTCAATAGTCTTTTTAAAAGAAGATTCAGGCAGTGCACCCTGTATCATATGTGGATTACCTTTCATAGGAATAAATAAAATAGAAGGGATGCTTCTTATTCCGAATGCTGCGGCTAATTCCTGCTCATTTTCTGTGTTTACTTTATAAACGTATATCTCATCTTTGTATTCTCCGGCAAGTTTTTCCAGAATAGGGGCAACTGCTTTGCATGGGCCACACCAGTCAGCATAGAAATCTACAATTGCAGGTTTGTCTCCCAGATATTTCCATTCCTTATCATTTTCTTCGTAATTCATTACTTTTTTTAGAAACTCATCTTTTGTTAATTGAATTGTTGTCATAACTTTTTCTTTTTTTAAAGTTGTTTTATTATTATTACTGTTATTCGTCTGTCCGTAACCTTCTGATATTGTTATTATAAGTATAGAG
>JAENXA010000002.1 GCA_016649735.1 Prolixibacteraceae bacterium
CCTGCTATTGAATGTAATGATCCTGTTAACAGAATAGATGACAAACTAAACGAAATTATTCCGGATAATCCAAACAAACCTTATGACATAAAAGAAGTGATTAACTCAATCACAGATAATGGTGATTTTTTGGAAGTTCATGAAAACTATGCAAAAAATATAGTTGTAGGATTTGCACGCATGAACGGAAAATCAATTGGTATTGTAGCCAACCAACCCAATGTTATGGCAGGAGTACTGGATATAGGTGCATCCAGAAAAGGAGCCCGCTTTGTACGTTTCTGCGATGCGTTTAATATTCCACTGGTAACATTGGTTGACGTTCCGGGATTTTTACCTGGTACAGGACAAGAATACGGAGCCATAATTGATCATGGAGCCACACTACTTTTTGCCTTTGGTGAAGCTACAGTTCCTAAAGTAACTGTAATTCTACGTAAAGCCTACGGAGGTGCATATATTGTAATGAGTTCAAAACATCTGGGAGCTGACCTGAATTATGCATGGCCATCAGCAGAAATTGCAGTTATGGGGCCTAGTGGGGCAATCGAAATTCTTCAGGGCAAAAAGTTAAAAACAATGACTGATGAAAAAGAAAAAGCCAAATTTCTTAGCGACGAAGAACAAGCATATAAAGACGCTTTCGCAAATCCGTACAAAGCTGCTGAATACGGATATATTGATGATATAATTGAACCAAGAAATACAAGATTCAGAATAATTCGTGCTCTGGAAGGTCTTTCTAATAAGAAGGATACTATGCCACCAAAAAAACATAACAATCTTCCATTATAAATTATGATGATACAAAAAAAATCAAAAAAAATCATTTTTATTTTAGTTTTAGTTATGTCTCTATATGCAAACATAGTGCATGCAAAAGAGATAACGAATATCAGAATAAATGAAATTTTAACAAATAATACCAGTAGTTATATTGACGAATATGGGAATCATTCCCCCTGGATTGAAATAGTAAATACAGATTATCATGCTCTAAATATAGGAGGATATTATCTTACAAATAACATAAACAATCCTAAAAAATACTGGATTCCCACAGGAGATCCCAGGACTGTCATTGCAATCAGAAATTATATTTTAATTTATGGTAATGGAAATTCAGATGAAGGTATTTTCCATACAAATTTCAATCTGAATGAAACAAATTTTCTGGCTTTATTCAGTTCAGACGGGAAAACACTTATAGACAGTATTACCTTTCCAAAGGGATTAAATAAAAATATTTCTTACGCCAGAATAAATGCAGATAGTGACTCATGGAAAACGGGTAAAGCTACTCCATTATTTAAAAATGAGCTAAATTATAAAAAATCCACGGGAGAAAAATTTAAAGAACTTGATCCATATGGCGCAGGAATGACTGTTATAGCAACGACTGTCGTATTCCTTGCTTTAATTCTTCTATATGTTTTCTTCAAAATATCTGGAAATATATTCAAAAAAGGAAACGAAAATCCAGACAAAAACGCGGATATAAAAAACACCATATCTTTTAATGGGAAAAATTCTGATAAAAATGAAATAAATGCAGCCATAGCTATATCAATTCATTTATTTGAAAATGAAGCACACGTTAAAGAATCAAATATTCTAACCATTAGTCAGAATAAAAATTCTGCATGGAAAACTAAAAATTATACTACTTTCTTCAGAAAGAAATAAAAGAATAGATTAAACAAACAGAAAATGAAAGAATTTAAGTTCACCATAAATGGTAATAAATACAATACCGAAATTGACAGCAATGACGGAAAAATGTATGAGGTACTGGTAAACGGCACTTCATATCATGTTGAATTAGAAGAAACCAAAACCCTTAATATCATTCCTTCTAAAGCTCCGGCTGCACCAATTTCTTCAACTACAAAAGTTACAAGAAAACCTGAGGCCAAAAATCAATCCGGGAAAGGAACAAAAATTAAAGCTCCCCTACCCGGCACTGTTATTAAAATTCTGGTAAAAGTAGGAGATACCGTTACCGCAGGGCAAGATATTCTTATTTTAGAAGCAATGAAAATGGAAAACAATATAACTTCACACACAAATGGCAAGGTAGTCTCTATACTAAAAAACAGAGGAGATTCTACTCTGGAGGGAGAAGATTTAATTATAATAGGAGATTAATTTTATGGCAGCATTTGCAGATTTTATATTAACACATATTATTGAATTTTTTCATTTCACAGCATTCTACAATTTTACTTTCGGTCATATAGTCATGATCGTTTTCGGTCTGATTTGTATTTATCTGGGAATTGAAAAAAAATTCGAACCATTACTTCTTATTCCTATCGGTGTTGGTGTTTTAATAGGAAATATTCCTTTTGCACCTGGTTATCAGATAGGAGTATATGAAACAGGAAGTACCTTAAATTACCTTTACTTTGGAGTAATTAAAGGTATTTATCCTCCATTAATTTTTCTTGGAATTGGTGCAATAACTGATTTCTCGGCACTTATTTCCAATCCTAAGCTGATTCTAATCGGAGCTGCAGCACAATTCGGAATATTTGCGACTTATTGTATTGCATTGTCCCTGGGCTTTTCAGCAACAGAAGCCGGAGCTATCGGAATCATAGGAGGTGCTGACGGACCAACTGCCATATTTCTTTCGTCAAAGCTTGCACCTGAATTAATGGGAGCCATAGCCATTTCAGCATATTCTTATATGGCTCTTGTTCCGGTGATTCAGCCACCCGTTATGAGAATGCTGACTACAAAAAAAGAACGTGTTATACACATGCCTGCACCCCGTAAAGTTTCTAAAAAAGAAAAAGTATATTTCGCTCTTGCCGGATTATTACTTACAACATTTATAGTACCAACAGGTATTCCATTACTGGGAATGCTATTCTTCGGCAATCTGCTTAAAGAAAGCGGAGAAACAGACCGTCTTGCAAAAACAGCAGGAGGTCCGCTAATTGATATCGTAACTATTCTATTAGGATTAACAGTAGGTGCCTCCACGCAGGCTACAACGTTCCTTACAATAAAGTCTGTAGGTATATTCGTAATTGGTGCATTATCTTTCTTTATAGCTACTTCTGCAGGTATTATTTTTGTTAAATTTCTGAATATATTTCTAAAAGAAGGCAATAAAATTAATCCTCTTATAGGAAATTCAGGCGTTTCTGCTGTACCAGACAGTGCCCGTGTTTCACAAAAACTCGGTCTGCAATATGATAGTACCAATCATCTGCTAATGCATGCTATGGGACCAAATGTAGCAGGTGTAATCGGCTCAGCAACAGCAGCCGGAATCATTTTAAGCTTTCTTATGTAAATTCTATTTAATCCTTTATAAAGGCTAAGGATTAGATACAAAAGAAAAAAAATTACCTAATAAAAAAGGGAATACAAATTAATGTATTCCCTTTTTATATTATCATCAGGATTTTTATGCCTCGCCTACAGGCCCTCTTCCAAAATTCATTGGTGGCATGGAACTGTCTCCAACATTATTGATATTTACAGTACCAAAAATACTTTCATATTTTCTAAGATTATCCTCCAGTGCCATTAATAAACGTTTTGCATGTTCCGGAGCAAGAATAATCCGAGACTTAACATTAGCTTTTGGTGTTCCCGGCATAATTCTTATAAAATCAAGTACGAATTCAGAACTGGAATGAGAAATCACAGCAAGATTTGAATAAATTCCCTGTGCAATATCCTCCTTCAATTCAATATTTATCTGATTTTTCTTTTTATCCTGATCCATTTTTTTAATCTTCTATTATATCTGTATCATTACTGCTTTTTGCAGACAACTTATCATATTCATCTTTAGATCCTACAACAAGATTTTTATATTCTTTCAATCCTGTACCTGCAGGAATAAGATGACCACAAATAACATTCTCCTTAAGACCGTCAAGATAATCAACTTTACCACGAATAGCGGCTTCATTTAACACCTTTGTTGTTTCCTGGAAAGATGCTGCAGATAACCAGCTTTTGGTCTGTAAAGAAGCTCTGGTAATTCCCTGTAATATCTGACTCGAAGTAGCTGATACAGCATCACGAACTACAATCAGTTTATTATCACGACGACGCAATGTAGATTGTTCATCACGAAAACGACGGGCTGTAATAATCATTCCTGCCTTCAATTCTGAATCTCCCGGATCAACAACAACTTTTTTATTATAAATCCAATCATTCTCACGAAGGAATTCATTTTTATCTACCAGTTGCTTTTCAAGAAAACGGGTATCACCTCCATCAGCAATCTGTACCTTACGCATCATCTGACGAATAATAACCTCGAAATGTTTATCATTAATTTTCACTCCCTGCATACGATATACATCCTGAACTTCATTCAAAATATATTCCTGAACAGCTGTCGGCCCTTTAATAGCTAAAATATCAGCAGGGGTTGTTGCTCCGTCAGAAAGAGGTATGCCTGCTTTAACGTAATCATTCTCCTGTACCAATATCTGTTTAGATAAGGAAACAAGATATTTTTTTACATCACCGCGTTTGGATGTTACAATAATCTCACGATTACCTCTTTTAATTTTACCAAAAGAAATTTCTCCGTCAATTTCAGAAACAACCGCAGGATTAGATGGGTTCCGTGCTTCAAATAACTCAGTAACACGAGGAAGACCACCGGTGATATCACCAGCCTTTCCTGCAGCACGGGGAATTTTTACAAGTACCTGCCCTGCATGTACTTTATCACCTTCATTTACAGAAACGTGACCTCCTACAGGAAGATTATAAGTACGAAGGATTTCTCCTTTATTACCAACAATCAACAATGAAGGATTTTTTGTTTTATCTCTTGTTTCAATGATAACCTTTTCAGCAAATCCGGTCTGTTCATCAGACTCTTCACGATATGTTATGCTGTCAATCAAATTCTCAAAAACAACTTTTCCTTCAAATTCATCAATAATAACACCATTATATGGATCCCACTCACATAATTTATCACCCTTCTTAACCTCAGCACCATTATCAATGAACAATGTTGCTCCATAAGGGATACTATGTCTGGAAAGTACTATATGAGTATTTTTATCTACTATTTTCAACTCAGCAAGACGTCCTACTACTATTGCTGATTTATTACCTTCTTTATCTTTTGAATCAACAGTACGAAGTTCATCAATTTCAACCATTCCATTATAATGTGAATATACTTCAGACTGGGAAGATATATTTCCCGCAATACCTCCCACATGGAATGTACGCAAAGTAAGCTGCGTACCAGGCTCTCCAATTGACTGTGCCGCAATAACTCCTACTGCTTCGCCTCTTCTTACATTTTGATTATTAGCAAGATTCCTGCCGTAACATTTAGCACATACACCGGTTTTTGATTCACAGGTAAGTACCGAACGAATTTCCACACTTTCGATTGGAGAATCTTCTATTTCCTGTGCAATTTCCTCATTAATCATTTCACCTGAACGAATAATAAGATCTCCGGTCAGAGGATGATAAACATCATGAACTGTAGTACGCCCTAAAATTCTGTCATACAATGAAGAAACTATTTCCTCTTCATTTTTAATTGCAGTTGCTACAATACCACGCAAAGTACCACAATCTTCTTCAGTTATAATTACATCCTGCGCAACATCTACCAGACGACGTGTAAGATAACCAGCATCAGCAGTTTTCAAAGCTGTATCAGCAAGTCCTTTACGGGCACCATGGGTAGAAATAAAATATTCCAAAACTGACAATCCCTCTTTAAAATTAGCAAGAATAGGATTCTCAATAATCTGAGGCCCTGCAGAACCTGATTTTTGTGGTTTTGCCATCAGTCCACGCATTCCACAAAGCTGACGAATCTGCTCTTTAGATCCACGTGCTCCTGAATCAAGCATCATATAAACTGAATTAAAACCATCCTGATCAGAACTTAAAGTCTTCATAACTGATTCTGTCAATTTCACATTGGCATGAGTCCATATATCAATTACCTGATTATACCTTTCATTGTTAGTGATAAAGCCCATATTATAGTTATTTACCACTTCTTCAACTGCAGCATATCCGGCATCTACAATCTCTTTTTTATCTTTTGGAATAATAACATCACCTAAATTAAAGGATAATCCTCCAAGGTAAGCCATTCTGTATCCAAGATCCTTAACATCATCAAGAAACTTAACTGTAGTAGAATTATTTGTTTTCTTAAATACATCAGCAATAATATCCCTTAATGATTTTTTAGTAATCAGTTTATTTATATAGCCCATTTTACGGGGAACAACCTGATTAAATAGAACACGTCCAACAGTTGTTTCTATAATATGTTGTATAGGTTCACCATTTTCATCTACATCTTCTACCTTAACTTTCACCATTGCATGAAGATCTACTTCCTTTGCATTATGGGCAATAATAACTTCCTCCGCTGAATAAAAAGTCATTCCCTCTCCTTTTACCCCTTTTCTTTGTTTCGTAATATAATACAAACCAAGAACCATATCCTGTGAAGGAACAGTTATAGGAGCGCCATTAGCGGGATTAAGTAAATTTTGTGTGGAAAGCATCAGTAACTGGCATTCCAAAATAGCTTCATTTCCAAGAGGAACATGAACAGCCATCTGGTCACCATCAAAGTCTGCATTAAAACCTGCACAAGCCAGAGGATGTAACTGAATAGCTTTACCTTCTATCATAATTGGCTGAAATGCCTGAATTGACAAACGATGCAGCGTCGGTGCACGGTTCAGCATAACAGGATGTCCCTTTAATACATTTTCAAGAATATCCCATATCACAGGATCTTTACGATCAACAATTTTCTTAGCAGACTTAACTGTTTTTACTATACCCCTTTCAATAAGTTTACGTATAATAAACGGTTTGAAAAGTTCAGCAGCCATATCTTTAGGAAGACCACATTGATAAAGTTTAAGTTTAGGTCCCACCACAATTACAGAACGGGCTGAATAGTCTACACGTTTACCTAAAAGGTTTTGACGAAAACGTCCCTGTTTTCCTTTCAGACTGTCTGAAAGTGATTTTAAAGGACGATTATTTTCCGTTTTTACGGCATTTGATTTTCTTGAATTATCAAATAATGAATCAACTGATTCCTGAAGCATTCTCTTTTCATTACGAAGAATAACTTCCGGAGCCTTGATTTCTATAAGTCTCTTCAAACGGTTATTTCTGATAATAACCCTTCTGTATAAATCATTAAGATCAGAAGTCGCAAAACGCCCACCATCCAATGGAACAAGAGGTCTTAAATCAGGAGGAATAACAGGGACAACCTTTACGATCATCCATTCCGGTTTATTTATATTTTTACTTTCAATAAAAGAGCCAACCACCTGAAGCCTTTTCAGAGCTTCATTTTTTCTTTGCTGTGAAGTTTCCGTATTAGCCTTATTACGAAGATCATATGCTAAATTATCAAGATCAATTCTCTGTAATAACATATAAAGAGCTTCAGCACCCATCTTTGCAATAAATTTATTAGGATCATCATCATCAAGCAACTGATTATCCTTAGGCAGTGTTTCCAGAATATCAAGATATTCTTCCTCTATCAGGAAATCAAGTTTATTCACTCCATCTGCTTCCTTAATTCCCGGCTGAACAACAACATATCTTTCATAATAAATGATCATGTCGAGTTTCTTAGTCGGAAGCCCCAGTAAATAACCGATTTTATTAGGCAATGATCTGAAATACCATATATGAACAACAGGTACAACCAAAGAAATATGGCCCATACGCTCTCTACGAACTTTTTTCTCTGTTACTTCTACACCGCAACGATCACAAACAATACCCTTATAACGGATACGTTTGTATTTTCCGCAATGACATTCATAATCCTTTACCGGTCCGAAAATACGTTCACAGAATAATCCGTTACGTTCCGGTTTATAAGTTCTATAATTAATGGTTTCCGGTTTTAAAACTTCACCATGTGATTGCTCCAGGATTTGTTCAGGAGAGGCCAGGGAAATACCTATTTTTGTAAAACCGCCTTTAACTTTATTATCTCTTCTAAAAGCCATATAGCTGTGTGTTTTATTATCAATTAATAGAAAATGTGATGTACAGTTTCACTTTTAAAATAACATTTAGTCTATTCCCTGAATATTGATTCAGGAAATAGATTTTATTTATTCAAGAGTGATACTTAATCCAAGTCCCCTGAGTTCATGAAGTAAAACATTCAATGATTCAGGGATGCCTGGTGTTGGCATTGGTTCTCCTTTTACAATAGCCTCATACTCTTTAGCACGTCCAAGCACATCATCTGATTTCACAGTTAAAACTTCCTGAAGAACATGTGATGCTCCGTAAGCTTCAAGAGCCCAAACTTCCATTTCACCAAAACGCTGACCTCCAAACTGAGCCTTACCTCCAAGAGGTTGCTGTGTAATAAGCGAATAAGGACCAATGGATCTAGCGTGCATCTTGTCATCTACCATATGACCTAATTTCAACATATAGATTATACCTACAGTAGCAGGCTGATCAAATGGATCTCCGGTTGCACCGTCATAAAGCTGAGTTTTACCAAAATCAGGAATTCCTGCTTTTCTTGTATATTCTGTCACCTGATCCAAACTTGCACCATCAAAAATAGGAGTAGCAAATTTCAATCCCAATTCTTTACCTGCCCATCCAAGAACAGTTTCATATATCTGTCCCAAATTCATACGGGAAGGTACACCCAGAGGGTTCAAAACAATATCGACAGGAGTACCATCAGCAAGGAAAGGCATATCTTCGTCACGAACAATACGCGAAACAATACCCTTATTACCATGACGACCTGACATCTTATCTCCAATTTGTAATTTACGCTTCTTAGCTACATAAACCTTTGCAAGCTGAATAATACCTACAGGAAGTTCATCTCCAATAGTTACGTTATAACGCTGACGACGGGCTGTAGCTTCATAAACTTTATGTTTTGAAATATAATTCAGTATTAACTGACCAATCATATCATTTTTCTTCTGATCAGTAGTCCATTTAGCAGAATTTACAGTAAGATAATCTATTTCCTGAAGCTGTTTCAGAGTAAATTTTACTCCTTTGGCAATTACATCACCACCATAATAATCTTTAACACCCTGACTTGTTTTCCCAGATACCAGAATAAACAATTTTGTTTCCAGCTTAGTTCTTAATTCCAGTTCTTTCTGCTTAAGCTCTTCATCAATCTGAGCAATAATTACCTTTGTCTTTTGCTTTCCCTTCTTATCTGTTACTACCCGTGAGAATAATTTCTTATCAATTACAACTCCGTTAAGAGAAGGAGACGCTTTAAGAGATGCATCTTTTACATCTCCTGCCTTATCACCAAATATTGCACGCAACAATTTTTCCTCAGGTGAAGGATCTGATTCTCCCTTAGGAGTGATCTTTCCAATAAGAATATCTCCGGGTTTAACAACAGCTCCTACCCTAATCAATCCGTTTTCATCAAGATCTGTTGTGGCTTCTTCACTAACATTTGGAATATCTGATGTAAATTCTTCAACTCCACGTTTTGTATCTCTTACCTGAAGATCAAATTCATCAACATGAACTGAAGTATATATATCTTCACGAACAACACGTTCTGAAATAACGATTGCATCCTCATAATTATAACCCTGCCATGGCATAAAAGCCACTTTCATGTTACGTCCCAGAGCAAGTTCTCCATCTTCCGTCGCATAACCTTCAGTAAGTATTTGCCCTTTCTTCACAGAATCTCCCTTCATAACGATAGGTCTAAGATCAAATACAGTTCCCTGATTGGTTCTCTGATATTTAGGCATACGATAATGTTTCAGATCTGAATCAAGAGTAACAAATTTCTCATCTTCAGTCATATCGTATTTAAGAACAATCTCATTTGCATCTACAAATTCTACAACACCCTCTCTTTCAGCTACAATCATGGTATTGGAATCTCTTGCAACAGGACCTTCAAGTCCGGTTCCTACTATAGGAGCCTCAGGATGAAGTAATGGTACAGCCTGACGCATCATATTTGATCCCATCAAAGCACGGTTAGCATCATCATGTTCAAGGAAAGTGATTAACGAAGCAGCAACAGAAGTTATCTGATTTGGAGCTACATCCATCAAATGTACTTTATCCTTTTCAACTATAGGATAATCACCTTCAAGACGAGCCTTTACCTTATCATTAACAAAATATCCATCATCTCCGACAACAGCATTTGCCTGTGCAATAATTTTTCCTTCTTCTTCCTCAGCAGTCAGATAAACAACATCATTATTGTCCAAGTCAACCTTTCCACCGGAAACTTTCCTGTAAGGAGTGGCTATAAACCCTAAATCGTTCACCTTGGCAAAAACACAAAGAGAAGAAATCAAACCAATATTTGGTCCTTCGGGTGTCTCAATAGGACAAAGACGACCATAATGAGTATAATGAACATCCCTAACCTCAAATCCGGCACGTTCACGTGATAATCCACCAGGCCCTAAGGCTGACATCCTCCTTTTATGAGTAATTTCTGCAAGAGGATTTGTCTGATCCATAAATTGAGACAAAGGATTTGTACCAAAAAATGAATTAATAACAGAAGACAATGTCTTTGAATTAATCAAATCAATAGGTACAAATACTTCATTATCACGAACATTCATTCGTTCTCTGATTGTTCGCGCCATTCTGGCAAGACCTACACCAAACTGATTACTCATTTGTTCTCCGATAGTTCTGACACGACGATTACTTAAATGGTCAATATCATCAACATCAGTCTTTGAATTAATCAGCTGTATTAAATATTTTATAATTTCAATTATATCTTCTTTAGTAAGTACCCGAGTATCCATGTCAATATTCAGGCCCAACTTTTTATTGATACGATAACGTCCTACTTCACCCAGATCATAACGTTTGTCTGAGAAAAATAATTTATCTATCACATCACGTGCAGTAGATTCATCAGGCGGTTCTGCATTACGCAGCTGTCTGTATATATGGAAAACAGCTTCTTTTTCAGAATTACAGGGATCTTTCTGCAAAGTATTGTAAATAATAGCATAATCCTGAAGATTCTGATCCTCTTTATGAAGAAGAATAGTTTTAACTCCGGATTCAATAATTTGTTCAAAATGTTCTTCCTCTAAAATTGTTTCCCTTTCAAGAATAATTTCATTCCTTTCAATAGAAACAACTTCGCCTGTATCTTCATCTACAAAATCTTCATTCCATGTCTTCAGAACTCTGGCTGCCAGTTTACGACCAATTAATTTTTTTAATCCGGTTTTTGTTACTTTAACTTCATCAGCGAGCCCGAAAATTTCAAGAATATCCTTATCACTTTCAAAACCTATAGCTCTTAATAAAGTAGTAAGAGGTAATTTTTTCTTACGATCAATATATGCAAACATGACATTATTAATGTCTGTTGCAAATTCGATCCATGATCCTCTAAAAGGAATAACACGGGCTGAATAAAGTTTTGTTCCATTAGCATGGAGACTTTGTCCAAAAAAAACACCCGGAGAACGGTGCAACTGAGATACTACAACTCTTTCTGCACCATTAATAATAAAAGTACCCTGATTCGTCATATAAGGAACTGTTCCAAGATAGACATCCTGAACTACAGTATCAAAATCTTCATGTTCAGGATCAGTACAGTACAATTTCAATTTTGCCTTCATAGGAGCACTATAGGTAAGGCCCCTTTCAATACATTCTTGTATCGTATAACGGGAAGGATCAATCTCGTAATCGATAAATTCAAGGACAAAATTATTTCTGGTATCAGTAATGGGAAAATTTTCTTCAAAAAGCTTATATAATTTTTCTTTTTTCCTGGTTTCAGGAGTTGTTCCCAACTGGAAAAACTCTCTGAAAGATTTTAATTGAATTTCCAGAAAATCAGGATAATTATAAACTGTTTTTTGTGAAGAAAAGTTAATCCTCTTGTTTTCAATATTTGACGACATGTATCAAAGAATTAATTGAACTTAAAAATAATAAAATACAAAAAGGTTTAGAGTCCTAATTTAATAGGATTCTAAACCGTATAAACCTGATTATAAAGTCATTTCATTTCTATTTAAGTTCAACTTCAGCTCCAGCTTCAACTAATTGAGTTTTTAATGATTCTGCTTCTTCTTTTGAAACTTTTTCTTTGATTGCCTTAGGAGCGCTATCAACTAATCCTTTTGCGTCTTTTAAACCAAGACCTGTTAACTCTTTAACTAACTTGACAACTGCCAGTTTTGAACTACCAGCTGCTTTCAGAATAACATCAAACTCGGTTTGTTCAGCAGCAGCATCAGCTACATCACCTTCGGCAGCTGGTCCTGCAACAGCAACAGCTGCAGCAGCGGGTTCAATACCATATTCTGATTTTAAAATGTCAGCTAATTCTTTAACTTCTTTTACAGATAAGTTAACCAACTGTTCTGCAAGTGCTTTTAAATCTGCCATTTTCTTAATTTTTTATGCGATAAATGTAAATAAATAAATTTCTTTTCTAACTAACGAAAATATATGTATACTTTACTTTTCGTCCTTTTTTTCTGAAAGTGTCTGAAGAACGCCATGAATAGTATTACCGGCTGACTGCAACTGACCCAAAACTGTCTGTATTGGTAATTGCAATGATCCAATAATATCGGCAATCATTTCATTCTTAGATTTGATTGAAACCAACGTATCCAGCTGATCAGCTCCTTTATATATAGATTCCTCTACAAAAGCAGCTTTCAAAACCGGTTTACCAAATTTTTTGGCACATGTTTTAATCAATTTTGCGGGAGCATTACCTTCATTACTTAACAAAATGGAAGTATTCCCCTTTAGTACATCATAAAGCTCTTTAACATCTTTATCTGATTCATCAAAAGCTCTACGTAAAAGTGTATTCTTAACTACAATCAGTTTTATCTGTTTGCCAAAGCAAAGACGACGTAAACTACTTGTATCCAACGCATTTAAATCAGCTGTATCAGCCAAATAAAAATGGTTGTAAGAATTGATCTGTTCTTTAAGATAATTAATAATCTCTAATTTCTGCGATCTTTTCATTTCAACTTTCTTTTATTAGGCAGTTATTGATTTAATTTCAATTGGAATGCCCGGACTCATCGTACTAGACATGGAAATACTTTTAATATATATTCCCTTTGCAGAAGAAGGCTTTAATTTGACGATTGCATCAACAAATAACTGAGCATTTACTGCAATTTTTTCAGCTTCAAATGAAACTTTACCAATTGAAGAATGAACAATTCCAAATTTGTCAACTTTAAAGTCAATCTTACCCTGTTTAACTTCTTTAATAGCCTTTCCGACTTCCATTGTTACAGTACCACTCTTAGGGTTAGGCATTAATCCTCTGGGACCTAAAATTCTTCCCAAAGCACCAATTTTCCCCATAATCATCGGTTGTGTTATAACCACATCAAAATCGACCCAACCATCTTTTATCTTATCGATATAATTAGTCAGACCAACATAATCAGCACCGGCCTCTTTAGCTTCGTCTTCTTTATCAGAATCCACAAGAGCAAGGACACGAACTTTTTTTCCTGTTCCATTAGGAAGAGATACAACACCTCTCACCATCTGGTTGGCTTTACGTGGATCAACTCCCAGGCGAACATCAATATCTACAGAAGCATCAAATTTAGTATAAGAAGTTTCCTTTACCAATTTAGCTGCTTCAGAGATTGTATATTCTTTGCCCGCTTCAAGTTTAACCTCTACAAGCTTTCTATTTTTTGTAATTCTGCTCATTTTTTGATATTTAATTAGTCTTGGCAGGGAATTCTCCGTTAACAACAATTCCCATACTTCTGGCAGTACCAGCAACCATTTTCATAGCAGATTCTACAGTAAAACAATTAAGATCAGCCATTTTTTCTTCAGCAATCTTTTTTACCTGATCCCAGGTAATTTTAGCTACTTTTTTAGTATCCGGTTCACCTGAACCAGATTTTAATTTTGCAGCCTCTAATAGTTGAACCGCAACAGGGGGACATTTAACAACAAAATCAAATGATTTATCACTGTAAACTGTAATAATTACCGGAAGCACTTTTCCTGCCTGTGCCTGTGTCCTAGCATTAAACAATTTACAAAATTGCATAATATTAACCCCTTTGCTACCTAATGCTGGCCCTACAGGAGGTGAAGGATTAGCTGCACCACCTTTAATCTGTAATTTAATTAACCCAGCAACTTCTTTTGCCATAATAATAATTAATAAGAGTTATTACTCCCTTTCAACCTGCATAAAGCTAAGTTCCAAAGGCGTTTTTCTACCGAAAATCTTAACCATCACTTTTAACTTCTTCTTTTCTTCATTAATTTCCTCAACTGCACCATTGAATCCGTTAAAAGGACCATCAACTACTTTCACATTTTCCCCTACTACATAAGGAATACCAGTCTCTTCGTTTTCCTCTGCCATCTGATCAACCCTTCCTAAAATATGATCAATTTCAGACTGACGCATCGGAACAGCATCTCCCCCTTTAGTGTCACCTAGGAAACCCATCACATTCGTAACATTTTTTATAACATGTGGGACCTCGCCAATAAGAGCAACTTCTAATAATAAATAACCTGGAAAAAAATTTTTTTCTTTACTGATTTTTTTACCATTACGAATCTGATATACCTTTTCAGTTGGAATTAAAATTTGTGAAAGATAATCCTGGAGCCCAGCATTCGCTACTTCTTTCTCGATATAATCCTTGAGTTGAGCTTCTTTTCCTCCTACAACCCTAAGAACATACCATTTCTTTTCTATTTCGCTCATGTTGATCTCCCGTTTTTAATAAAACAAACTATACACAAAATCCATAATGTGCTCAAAAGAGATATCCATTACGAATACTACAAGTGCTATAATAAAAGAAGCAACCATTACAACTAAAGCACTATTTTGTAATTCTTTCCAAGTTGGCCATGATACTTTATGTACCAACTCATTATAGGCCTCCTCAAAATAAAGTTTTATTTTCATTATCAAGTGATTTGAAGGATGGCAAGAATCGAACTTACAATAGAATCCAATCTATCACCATTCATCCTATAAGAGTCCCAAATCAATAGATTTGGGACTCTTATTATAAATTTAAAATCATTCTAAAATTTCAGTTACCTGACCAGCACCAACTGTACGCCCACCTTCACGAATAGCGAAACGAAGACCTACATTAATAGCTACCGGATAAATCAAATTAACTTCAAAAGAAACATTATCACCAGGCATTACCATTTCACGACCTTCAAGTAATTTTATTTCACCAGTTACATCCAATGTACGGATATAGAACTGAGGACGATAATTATCATGAAATGGTGTATGACGTCCACCTTCTTCTTTCTTCAAAATATATACAGAAGCTTTAAATTTCTGATGAGGAGTCACAGTTCCGGGAGCTGCAAGAATCATACCCCTTTTTATTTCTTTCTTATCAATACCACGTAATAAAATACCTACATTATCTCCGGCCTGACCGTCATCTAAAATTTTACGGAACATTTCAACACCAGTACATGTAGTTTTCTTACCATCAGCACCAAGACCAATAATTTCAAGGTTTTCTCCAACATGAATTTTACCTGTCTCAATACGACCTGTAGCAACTGTTCCACGACCAGTAATAGAGAAAATATCTTCAACTGGCAACAAAAAAGGTTTATCAACATCTCTTTTAGGGAGTGGAATCCAAGAATCACAAGCATCCATCAAATCCATAATCTTAGCTTCAGCTTTTGGATCACCATTTAAAGCAGCCAAAGCAGAACCAGTAATAATAGGAGTATTCTCACCATCAAATTGATAAAAATCCAATAATTCGCGAATTTCCATTTCTACAAGTTCAATCAACTCAGGATCATCAACCAAATCAACTTTATTCAAAAAAACGACAAGTCTTGGAACATTAACCTGACGAGCAAGAAGAACATGTTCACGAGTCTGAGGCATCGGTCCGTCTGTTGCAGCTACAACCAGAATAGCACCGTCCATCTGGGCAGCACCGGTAACCATATTTTTAACGTAATCAGCATGTCCCGGACAATCTACATGTGCGTAATGACGAGTAGCTGTCTGATATTCAACATGAGCCGTATTAATGGTAATACCACGTTCTTTTTCTTCAGGAGCACTATCAATTGAATCAAAACTATGAAGTTCACAAAGTCCCTTTTCTGATAAAACTTTTGTAATAGCAGCAGTAAGAGTAGTCTTACCGTGATCAACGTGTCCAATGGTACCAATATTCACATGGTCCTTATCTCTTTTAAAATGTTCTTTAGCCATAGCAATTTTTATTTATAATTTTTAATTCATCTTTAATCTTTGAGCCGAGAACGAGATTTGAACTCGTGACCTCATCCTTACCAAGGATGCGCTCTACCTCTGAGCTACCCCGGCCTTTCTGAGGCCAATAATTATTTTTTTAAAGCGTCTACACTCCTTAAAAAAAAATTGAGCGGGAAACGGGACTCAAACCCGCGACCCTTAGCTTGGAGGGCTAATGCTCTATCAACTGAGCTATTCCCGCAATTATTCAACATCCTATCCATAAAATCAGAATATATGTTGTGGGAAGAGCAGGATTCGAACCTACGAAGGCGTAAGCCAGCAGATTTACAGTCTGCCCCAGTTGGCCACTTTGGTATCTTCCCATACAATATTTATTAGAACTTACAACTGTTTCCATCTGAGCCGAATCTCAGATTCGAACTGAGGACCCCGAGATTACAAATCACGTGCTCTGACCAACTGAGCTAATCCGGCAAACTATTTAACTATTATCCCCTCTCAAAATCTTAATTTTTAAACAAACAAATATCTATTCATCTGTCTTTATAAATAACTTCCCTAAAAGGTTTGCAAATGTACAACTTTTTTTAAATAAACAATAACTTGTAATATAATTTTTTTAATTTATTTGTCCTGTATTTTTTCCTTATACTTTAGCAACTGTTTTTTCAACGCATCAGTGGTTAAATCCACAGCCTCTTCAAAAGTATCAGCCTGTTTACTGGCAAATAGATAATCCTTCGCAGGAATTGATAGTTTTATCTCCGCTATTTTATTTTTTGTAGTTTCTGGTTTAGAAACTTTTAAAATCACTTCTGCAGAAATGATACCATCATAAAATGTATCCAATTTGCTGGTTTTTTTTGTAGCAAAATCAACCAATTTCTGATTAGCTGTAAAATGAATAGCTTTTACTTCTATCTTCATATTTTTAAATATTAAATTAAAAGTTTAAAAAATCCTTCCCCTCTATACCATCCTCTATTTTTATATCTTTATAACTTATTCTTCTCCCCATGGATGAGATTGTTTATAAACATGCTGTATTTTTTCCATGGAAGTATGCGTATAAATTTGTGTTGCCACAAGATTACTGTGTCCCAGTAATTCTTTTACTGCATTCAAATCAGCACCTCTGTTCAATAAATGAGTTGCAAAAGTATGTCTTAATACATGAGGACTCTTCTTCTCAAGAGTAGTCACTAATGACAGATACTTTTCCACAACACGGTAAATTAATTTATCGTATAAAGGTTTCCCCTTTAAAGTAACAAATAAAACCGGAAAATTCCCTGATTTTTCTTTATTTCTTATCAACAAATACTCAGAAACTAAATTTCCCATACTTCTGGGATAAGGAATAATTCTTTCTTTATTATTTTTTCCCAAAACGCGAATAGAAAATTCATTTTCACGAATATCACTATCCTTAAGATTCTTCAATTCAGAAAGCCGTATCCCTGTATCATAAAACAAACTAATAATTAGTTTATCTCTTATACCTTCAAAATCCTTTTTAAAATATCCGTTATCTAAAAGAGAATTAATGCTTTTTTCATCCAGGAAATAAGGAAGTTTTTTAGACATTTTAGGAACAATCACTGCATCTGTCGGTGTTTTGTCTACCACTCCGCGTCTCATTAAAAATTTATAAAAAGACTTTAGTGAAGTTACCTTTCTACTTATCGTTTTAGATAAATATCCCTTTTCTGAAAGGGATACAACCCAATCCCGCACATCTCTCCTCCCTATATCATGAACATCAAAAAATCCCTTATTCACAGTTATAAAAGCTGCAAATTGAAAAAGATCCTCTTTATATGCCGTAATGGTATGATCGGAACACCTTTTCTCGAATTTTAAATATTTTAAAAATGATTCCTGACAGGACATGTTTTTTAAATTTCAAAGAACAGGGATCTTAACGTACAAAAAAGAACTATTCTTCTTCGCGCTGTAATCCCTCTACATAGATAGCTTTATTAATTTCAAATCTTCTTTCTACAGAAGGCTTTGTAAAAGCTTCTCTATCACGTAATTCTTTAATCACACCCGTCTTTTCAAATTTTCTTTTGAATCTCTTCAAAGCCCTCTCAATATTTTCACCGTCTTTAACAGGAATAACTATCATAATCTTATTTTTAATTTTATTTGAGCCGCAAATTTAGACATTCTATTCTTCAAACCAAATATATTACCATTTTTTTAGATCCCAAATCAAATATTTTCACAAATAATATATTCATGGGATATTTAACTTTACGAAATTATAACAATTTACAAAAAACAATAACAAAAATCTTAAAAAAATAGATTTAATTCTAATTTCTATAATCAATAGACATACTAATAAGTATTCCTCTAAGGGTCTGCTTTATTAACATGGTTACTTTCAGGAGTTTTTACCTCAAGATAATGGGAAATTTTACTATACACAGAATCTTCCAAAACCGAAAACTCTAATAATTGCCTCTTATCTTTTATAAATCCAACAGAATCACGATAATTAATTATTCTTTTAACGTCTTCTTTTTTCAGATATGGATTAAAAATGAGTTCCCTGAATCCTGAAAAATTAACATTAATATGCACAATTTTAGTTGTATCAACTACAAGATATTTTTCTATGTTCTTAAACGTTTCATCAGACAATCCGTAAACCTCAAGCAATTGCTTTTTAGAATAAAATCCTCCAAGTAAATTACGATACTTGACTATTCTTACAGACAAAACATCTCCTATACCCCATAGCTTTTTGTAATCTTCAGCACTGGCACTATTAATTTCAACAAGTTTTCTTTTTTCATCAACTATTGTTACATTTTCCCCTTCCCCTTTATGAACTCCGGGGAAAACTGGTTTTATATTTTTTACAATTATAGGTTTATCAGAAAGTACTATATATTCTTTCACCCTGCTATATATAGAATCATTCATTCCGTAAATTTTTAATAAATCATCTTTATATTTTAATACCCCGTTATGCCTTCGGTAGCTAAGTAAATTTTTCTTAACATAAAAAGGCAAATTTAGACTATCAAGTTTCAAGGAATCAATCAGATTAGGATTAAAAAGGAAAAGAGAGCGATTTGACTTAGCTTTATTCTCCGTAAAATTTTTGTAACCGTCTTGCTTTAATAATAAAACATTAATACCTTCTCTTTTCTCAAAAGAAAAAATAAAGGAATTAGCAAGAAAAATAAGTACAATGAAAACAAGTAGAAGTAATATTCCTTTCTGTTCTCCTCTGGAGAAATAAAAATATTTTCTAATAATCTGACGTATCCTCATTTAAATAATACTTTTACAGGAAGATAATAAATCTACTGTATAAAGTCAAATATAAAAGAAGATTTTGTTTACCATATTACATCTGCCGGTTTTACTTTCCTTGACTCATACAAATTTTATTTTATCTAAAAGTATCGTTAAAATTTAACAGAAATCTGAGCATCTGTATAATTTATATTTTAATCACTCAGAACCTCAAAATAAAATTTAGCCCAGGTATATAAGTTAGGAGTATTAGGTCTTATATATGAGCTAAGAAAAATCAAGGAAATAAGATTCCGAGTTTATTCTTTTTAAGGGTCCTAATTTTCTTAAAACCAATAGTTGTTTTGTTCTGCATTAATAATCTGTTAACTATTTTTTAATAAAAAATTCATTCCCTGTTAAATATGGCTAACACATCCATGAAATAAATAATTATTATTATAATTGTAAGATTTAAAAAGAATCAGGTGATAAACTCTCAAAAACCATTTTTGAAATTTCTTTAATTTAATATTTAAATATTATGGCAGTTAGTTATAAAAAATTAGGCCTAGTGAACACTGTAGAAATGTTCAAAAAAGCCGTAAAAGGTGGATATGCAATTCCAGCATTCAACTTCAATAACATGGAACAATTGCAGGCCATTGTTTCTGCATGTGCCGAAAAAAGATCTCCTGTTATTCTGCAGGTATCTGCAGGTGCCCGTAAATATGCAAACCAAACGTTGCTTCGTTACATGGCAGAAGGTGCAGTAGCTTATGCTAAAGAACTGGGCTGGGAAAAACCTCAGATTTGTTTACATCTTGATCACGGAGCTGATTTTGAAATTTGCAAATCATGTTGCGATATGGGATTTTCTTCAGTAATGATTGACGGATCGTCTCTTTCATTTGACGAGAATATTGCTCTTACTAAAAAAGTAGTAGAATATGCTCATAAATTTGATGTTACAGTAGAAGGTGAACTTGGTGTCCTTGCAGGTGTTGAAGATGATGTTGCTGCAGAAACATCACATTATACACAACCTAAAGATGTAATCGAATTCGTATCACGTACAGGAGTTGATTCTCTTGCTATTTCAATTGGTACTTCTCATGGTGCTAATAAATTCACACCGGAACAATGTACCCGTGACAAGAACGGTATTTTAATTCCACCACCACTTCGTTTTGACATTCTGGAAGAAATCGAAGTTAAACTTCCCGGATTCCCAATAGTATTACACGGATCTTCTTCAGTTCCTCAGGAATATGTTGCTCAGATTAATCATTACGGAGGCGCTTTGAAGGATGCAGTAGGTATTCCTGAAGAACAATTACGTAAAGCAACAAAATCTGCAGTTTGTAAAATCAATATCGACTCTGACGGACGTCTGGCTATGACAGCTGCTATTCGTAAAGTTCTGGTTGAAAAACCAGCAGAATTTGATCCTCGTAAATATCTTGGACCTGCTCGTGATGAACTGAAAAAAATGTACATGCACAAATGTGAAGATGTACTCGGTTCCGCCGGTAAAGCCTGATAAAATATTTTTTTGTAAAAAAGACCATGTTTTCCGACATGGTCTTTTTTTTATCATAAATTATGAATAAAATCACTTATTAAAAAAAAATTAAAACCTAAAAAGGATATCCAATAGCGAAAGACAAATTGAACTGATCAGAATTCAGAGAATGATTACCAATAATAAATCGGTCACCGGGATCAAAAGCAGGATCTCTCACCTTCATTCCCAAATCCAGACGAAACACAAAATAAGTAAAATCAAAACGTAATCCAACTCCGGTGCCAATTGCAATCTGCTTATAAAAATTCATTATATTAAATTCAGATCCATCTCTGTTATCATCCCTAACAGCCCAGATATTCCCAGCATCTACAAAAAAAGCTCCCTCCAATTGTTTTATAAGATTAAACCTGTATTCCAGATTCCCTTCTATCTTCATATCTGCAGACTGATTTGGATATTCACTGTCTGATGAATTATAAGAACCCGGACCCAGAGTTCTTACCTGCCAGGCCCTTATTCCATTGGCACCTCCTGTAAAATATTTCTTTTCAAATGGTAAGGTTTTATTATTGCTATATGGAAGACCTATACCAAAAAAAGCACGGCCCACAACAGAGCTATAATCGTTAAGAACATAACCATATCTGTATTCAAAATCGGCCTTCAGATACTGAGAAAAACGGGTACCGAAAATTTCATAATAATCTATAGGCTGATCTGTAATAGTATCTGTACCTAATGTTTTATTTCGGTTAAAAATTACTGACAATCCATCCAGTAAATTTCCAGCTGATTCAAAAGACCATTTAAAATATTTGTAATTACCACGTTTATTAAGATCCTGAGTGTTATTTATCATGGAATAGTTCATATCAAAAATTAAATGGTCTGTATAACTGCTTTTAATATATAAATCCTCAATCGAATTAAGGAAATCTTCGTCAAATGCTGACAAATTCACATAATTAATGTCCACTAAAGAAAGGCGGTGTGTTCTAAATGCTGAACTTTTCCAATCATATCCGAATTTAAAATTAGTAATGGTTCTGGTATAATCAGGTCTCTTCTGATAATTATATCCCATTGTAAAACTGGTCTTTGGAACCTGATAACTAAAAAAACTTTTCTTATAAACAGGACTAAGAAACTTTGGCACAGTTAAGGAAGCTTCAACTCCAAATTCCCTGGTATTAAAATTGCTGCTATTTTCATTTACAACTGTTTGCTCCCTTTCAAAAGCTGTCTTGAATGTTACATCAAGAATTTCAGCACCACGGAATAAATTACGGTGCTGATAATTAAAATTGCCGGCAACTCCCATATTCCCTGAAGAATTAGTTCCTTCTAAATCTACCGAAAATCCCTGACGTTCAAGAGGCCTTAATTGAAAATTACAGTTTAACATTCCTACAGAATCTGTTTTTAAAGAATCTTCTATATCAAAATTCAAATTTACTACCTTAAACTGTTGAAGCTGATTAAGAGACCTGTATGTTTTTCTTACATTTGCTAAAGAATAATACAAACTGTCAGGTATTCTGTTAAGAGATCGTATCATTTCAGCACGGTACGGCATTTTATCCCTATATATGTATACATATGGAAATCTATTTAATGTATCAATTTCATCCATGGTTCCATTTTTTAATCGGAAAAATAAATCAGAATAATCAGTATGAATGAAATATTTATCTACTTTAAATTTCTTATGAGGATGTATTTCTGCATATTTATTATAAGCACCATCTGAAATTTCCACTGATAAATTTACCTGATAATTATTTACTGTACTGTCCGCAAGAAATTTTATATTATCCTCTGTAAATAAATAATATCCATGATTATTCATCACAGTTACCAATCTTTCACGTTCCTTTTTCAACAAATCTATATCAAAAATTTTCCCTTTTTTCAGATACCGATTGAGACTGTCTGAAGACAATAATGGCAATATACTTTTATCTCTGCTATGATAAATGCAATTTTTGATATGATAAGACATACCTAATTCAATATTATAATATATATTTACTTTTGGCTTTCTTTTAAGATATAAAATACGATTTGTAACAACAGAACCATAATAACCTTTATTTTCAAGATAGAGTTTTATCTGTTTTTCAGAACGTTCTACTGCATTTTTTTTAAAAATCACCGGAGGTTCCCCTACTCTTTTTAACCAACAGTTTTCTTTATTTTTAGAAGAGAGGTCATATAAACCAAGATGAAACTTCCAGAAGCCTAATATTTTCTGATTTTCTCTTTGTTGTATCTGCTTTACAATATTTGTTTTATTTATCCTGACATCATTCTGCTTGATCTTTACCTTAACCTTATTTAAAAGATATTGTTTCTCAGGAACAAATTTTGTTGTCGAACAGGAGTAAAACAGAAAAAAAAACATTGCTATATTTACTCTTAAAAAAAAAGATATCTTTAATTTTATATGCATAAAAAATAATATTTACCCAATAAAACACAATGGGTCCTTTTATATAAATTATACAAAAATAACCACATATATGAGAAAATTATCCGGTCTTTTTTATTTTTACATAATAATTATACAAATCAGCATATGTTAAGTAAAAATAAACTAAAACTAATTCAATCCCTGAATCATAAAAAAGGAAGAGAAAAAGAAAATTGTTTTTTAGCAGAAGGAGATAAAATAGTAACTGAAGCCTTAAAATCAAACTTTCATGTAGACTATCTCATTGCCACATCAGAATTCATTGATTCTCATTCGCTGCTTTGTTCCCCGCCCAGTAATACCATCGAAGTTACAAAAAAAGAAATACAAACTGCAAGCCTGCTCCAGTCTCCTCAGAATGTAATTGCTGTTATTCATCTTCCTGAAAAATCATTTTCTGTTTCATCTTTAAATAATCAATTCACACTTGCCCTTGATTCTATTCAGGATCCCGGTAATCTGGGAACCATAATACGTATAGCCGACTGGTTTGGCATACGTCATATTCTGTGTTCAGAAGACACTGTAGATTGTTTCAGTCCTAAAGTGATTCAGGCCAGCATGGGTGCCATATTCAGAGTAAAAGTTCATTTTACTGATATGGAATCCACCATGAAAAAAATTAAAGAATTAAAAATTCCGGTATTTGGAACTTTTTTAGACGGAAATAATATTTTCAAAGAATCACTCCCGTCAACAGGAATTCTTGTAATGGGGAATGAAGGGAACGGCATCTCTGAAAAAATAAGTCATTATATTGACAAAAGAATTACAATTCCTTCCTTCGGAAAATCCGGAACAGAATCATTAAATGTAGGTACAGCTACAGCTATTTGTTGCGCCGAATTTAAAAGAAGAACAATCATTTAAAGTTTAAAATAAACAATAAAAGAAAATTTATTTTGCCTTTGCAAATAAAATATTACAAAAGCCTTTCTAAAAAACAATACTGTTTTTTTATTAGAAAAGAGTATTCTATTTTTCTAATACCTAAATTCCTTGCAGATTTTAGGTATTAGAAAAAAATTTATATAACTTTACAATTATAATTTAATACGGGGGTGCCTTAATAACGGCTGAGATCATACCCTTTTAACCTGACCGGGATAATGCCCGCGTAGGGAGTAAAAGTTTATCTCCATTATTTAAGCTCCCCTCTTATAACAATAATTAATTAATATATTAATAATGGAACATATTGTATCAGAGGGAATTGTAGATTCCTATTTTAAAAAATTAAAAGAAAATCTTAGTGTAGATGTCGCTATTGCCGGCGGTGGTCCATCAGGACTTATAGCTGCTTACTATCTTGCAAAAGCCGGATTAAAAGTTGCAATATACGAACGTCGTTTAGCACCAGGAGGTGGTATGTGGGGAGGAGCCATGCTCTTCAATCAGATTATTGTTCAAAGTAATGCTCTTCCTGTTTTAGAAGAACTGGGAATACAATACAGTGAATTCAAAGATGGATATTACGTAATGGATTCGACTCATACAACATCTGCTCTGATTTATCAGGCAACAAAAGCAGGTGCAAAAATCTTTAACAGCACTACAATCGAAGATGTAATTTTTCATGATAACCGTGTAAGCGGAATCGTACTTAACTGGGCAGGAATTCGTCGTGAACAATTACCTGTAGATCCATTATCAATATCCGCAAAAGCTGTCATAGACGGTACCGGACATGACTGTGACATAACAAGAACCGTAGCACAAAAAAATAATGTAAAGCTAAATACAAAAACCGGAGGCGTTATAGGTGAACGTTCAATGTCAGCAGACGAAGCAGAAAGAACAACTATAGACAACACAAAAGAAGTATTTCCAGGACTTTACGTAACAGGAATGGCAGCCAACGCCGTTAGCGGTGGATACCGAATGGGACCAATATTCGGAGGAATGATTCTTTCAGGTAAAAAAGTCGCCGAACTTATTATCAAACAAATTAAAGGTTAATCTGTAATGGAAGACTCAGGTATTTATATAATAATTACCCATCCCGCTCTTCCGTACAGGACTATAGCCGAAGATTGCGTTTCCATGGGAATAAAAATGTTACAACTCCGTGAAAAGGATATACCAGACGGTGAACTATTAAGAATAGCAAAAGAACTGCGAGAAATTACCCGTGGAACTCAAACATCGCTGGTTATAGACGATCGTCCGGATATAGCAGCATTGTGTCAGGCTGATTATCTTCATATAGGACAGTCTGATCTTCCCATAGAAGAAGCCCGAAAAATAGTCGGGAACATGAAAATTGGATTATCTACACACTCTATAGTACAGGTAAAAGAATCACTTAAAAAAAACCCTGACTATATTGGATTTGGTCCTGTTTTTCCAACGCCTACCAAAGCTATTGCTGATCCGGCAGTCGGAACAGAACTTATAAAAGAAGTTATGTCAATTTCCAATATCCCGGTTGTAGTATTGGGAGGACTTTTCCCTGAGAATATTTCTTCCGTCATAAAAGCCGGAGCAAAAAATGTAGCTCTCGTTCGTTATTTTATGGAAACCAAAGATTTTAAAGGAAGGGTTCAGATAATAAAAGATAAATTTTAAAAAGCTGCATTTAATATAAAAATAGTATTATAACCTGTAACAACAATAGAAAAATTTGAAGGACATCTGTTTATATATGCAGATGTCCTTTTTTATTACCGCCTAAATTCCTTGCGGATTTTAGATACTATATAAATAATATAAAAAGAATAGAACCTTACAAAGAATTGGAATATAAAAAATATTATTATTTTCGTATTATAAACCATGATAAATATGGAAAAAGACTTAGTAATCATTCCGACATATAATGAGAAAGAGAATGTAGAAAAAATGATCCGTAAAGTTTTTTCTCTGAAAACTCCTTTCGAAATACTAATTATTGATGATAATTCTCCTGATAAAACAGCGGAAATAGTCAAAAAATTACAGAAAGAATTTCCTGATAAACTGCATATTATGGAGAGATCCGGCAAATTAGGACTGGGAACAGCATATTTGTCCGGTTTTAAATGGGCACTGGATCATGGTGCAGATTATATCTATGAAATGGACTGCGATTTTTCACATAATCCAAAAGATCTTGAGAAATTACATAATGCCTGCGCAAAAAACAATGCCGATGCTGCTATAGGGTCACGTTATATAAAAGGTATAAACGTAGTATACTGGCCTCTTGGAAGAGTTCTTATGTCTTATTTTGCATCTGTTTATGTTCGTCTGGTTACAGGCATGAAAATAATGGATACAACAGCCGGATTCGTCTGTTACAGAAGAAAAATACTGGAAACTATTGATTTTAAAAAAATTAAAATGAAAGGATACGGTTTTCAGATAGAGATGAAATTCACTGCATGGAAACATGGATTTAATATTGTTGAAATACCTATAATATTTATGGACAGACAGCAAGGCACGTCAAAAATGAGCGGAGGCATTTTCACAGAAGCATTCACCGAAATTCCCGGACTAAAAATAAGAAGTTGGTTCAGAAAATACAAACAGCCGAATAAAAAATAAATTATGCAAACACTTATTCATCAGGCAACTATAATTAATGGAGGAAAATCATTTATCGGCAGTGTATTAATAGAGGGAGAACGGATAAAAAAAATTTTCACAAAAGAAATTCCCTACTCACAATTAAAGGGAATAAAAATTATAGAAGCAAAAAATAAATATCTTATACCCGGAGGAATTGACGAACATGTTCATTTCCGTGACCCAGGATTATCTTACAAAGCTGATATTCCCAGTGAATCTAAAGCTGCTCTAGCCGGAGGTATTACATCTTATATGGATATGCCAAATACTAATCCGCAAACTATTACACAATCCCTCCTTGAAAAAAAATATGAGTATGCTGCACAACGATCAGCCGTAAACTATTCTTTTTATATAGGAGCAACAAACGAGAACATTGAAGAAATTATAAAAACAAATCCGTCAAACGTTTGCGGCATAAAAGTTTTTATGGGATCATCAACAGGAAATATGCTGGTAGATAATGATGAAACTTTGTCTAAAATATTCAGAATGGCCCCTATGATTGTAGTTCTGCATTGTGAAGATGAAGACATAATTCGTAGAAATACGGAGATTTATCGTCAAAAATACGGAGAGAATGTTCCTATTTCATGTCATCCATTTATCCGCAGCAGAGAAGCATGTTATAAATCTACCTTAAAAGCCGTTAATCTGGCTACTAAATATAATACCAAGTTACATATTCTTCATCTTACAACAGCCGAGGAGATGAATCTTTTTTCATCAGGGCCTGTAAAAGACAAAAAAATAACGGCAGAAGTCTGCATACAACATTTGTATTTCGACGATCGCGACTATCAAAAATACGGTACACGCATTAAATGTAATCCTGCCATAAAATCAGAAAAAGACAAACAAGCATTATGGCAATCATTATTATCTGATAAAATAGATACAATTGCCACAGATCATGCACCGCATCTTCTTAGTGAAAAAAGCAATAGCTATTTTAAGGCACCTTCAGGAGGACCTTCAATTCAACATTCACTTATAGCAATGTTCGAATTTGTAAAAAAGGGCAAAATAACTGCAGAAAAAGTAGTGGAAAAAATGTGTCATGCTCCGGCCGATCTTTTTAATATCGATAACCGCGGATATATAAGAGAAGGTTATTATGCCGATTTGGTTCTTATTGATCCAAATAAAAAATGGACAGTAACTCCCGAAAATATTTTGTACAAATGCGGATGGTCACCTTTTGAAGGGATCACTTTCAGTAATAAAATCGAAAAAACATTTATAAACGGGAAACTAGGATATGACAACGGAATTATTATTCCCGACATACTGGGCAAAAGACTAAAATTCAACAGATAAAAAATAAAGTACAACCATAAAAAAAGCCGCTATTTTTAAATAGCGGCTTTTTTTATGAATTAGATAAATTTACTTTTTGTAAATTTTCTTATATCCGTAGATTGCTTTATCACCAAGTTCTTCCTCGATACGAAGTAACTGATTATATTTTGCCAAACGATCAGTTCTACTCATAGAACCTGTCTTGATCTGTCCTGCATTAGTTGCAACAGAAATGTCGGCAATTGTAGTATCTTCAGTTTCACCTGAACGATGTGATACAACAGCTGTAAATCCTGCACGATGAGCCATTTCAACAGCATCAAGTGTTTCAGTTAAAGTACCAATCTGATTAACCTTGATTAATATAGAATTGCTGGCACCCATTTCGATACCCTTTTTCAGATATTTTACATTGGTAACATACAAGTCATCACCAATTAACTGACATTTATCTCCAAGAACTTTGTTTTGTTTAACCCATCCGTCCCAGTCATTTTCAGCTAAACCGTCTTCGATAGAATCAATAGGAAATTCTTTGCACAATTTTTCCAAATATTCAATTTGTTGTTCAGCAGTACGTTTTGCACCGTTAGATCCTTCAAATTTAGTATAATCATATACTCCATTATCAAAGAATTCAGAAGCTGCACAATCCATAGCGATAGAAACATCTCCACCGTCTTTTGCAGTACCTGGTTTATATCCGGCATTTTTTATAGCCTCAACAATGCAACCTAATGCATCATCAATACCATCTAAAGAAGGAGCAAATCCGCCTTCATCACCTACAGCAGTACTTAATCCTCTTTTACTTAATACTTTCTTAAGATTATGGAAAACCTCAGCTCCCATACGCAATCCTTCACGGAAACAAGAAGCACCAATAGGACGAATTAAAAATTCCTGGAAAGCAATAGGTGCATCAGAGTGAGAACCACCATTGATAATATTAATCATAGGAACCGGTAATGTTTTAGCATTAACACCTCCCAAATAGCGATACAAAGGAAGACCTACAGCCTGAGCTGCTGCTTTGGCTACTGCCAAAGAAACTCCGAGAATTGCATTAGCTCCCAATTTTGCTTTTGTAGGAGTTCCGTCAAGTTCTATCATTTTCTTATCAAGACCTACCTGATCAGAAGCATCCATACCAATAACAGCCTTAGCAATAATGGTATTTACATTATTAACGGCTTTTAAAACTCCTTTACCCATGTAACGGCTTTTGTCTCCGTCACGAAGTTCGATGGCTTCATTTTCACCTGTTGATGCTCCGGATGGAACAGCAGCACGACCAAAAGCGCCACATTCCAAGGTTATATCAACTTCTACTGTTGGATTTCCACGTGAATCCAAAATTTCTCTACCAACAACGCTATTAATTAACATGATTTATGGTTTTGATTTAAACTTAATAATTTATCTTCTTATTTAAAAAACTATCTAACAAAAATATTTATGACTATTTTTATTTAGCGCAAATATAATCATTCACCATCATAAATGAGAGATTCTAACTTCATAATTAATAAATTTTTTACTTTATTAATTCTTTGATAAGCCCGTTTTCTTTCCGGCACGATAATCAATGACCTCAGTACGTTGAATAGTAATGAGAACTCCCTTATGTGCAGGAGAGATCATCTCCTGCACATAGGATGTAAATTTCCTGATTTTTTCTTCTTCATCAACAATTTCCAGAATAACAGGAAGATGACCGGATAAAGCAAATATTTTCATAGTATGAATTGAATGACTGGCACCGTAAGACAATATACCCCTGTATACAGTAGCACCGGCAATTCCTCTTTTCTGAGCTTCTTTTACTATCTCCTCATAAAGCAGAGAAGAACCTAACTTATCGGTCTCCGCCATATAAATTTTTAATATACATGCATTACCTATCATATTGTTACATTTTCTTTACACTAAAGATACAAAACAATTTTATAAAAAAAGCTGTAAGAGATTCTATTCCTCTTCCTTATTTAAAAATTCAACAAACAAATAACATTTAAAATACTTTACTTATAAAAGGTATACTATAAACTCATTCTAATTTCTTTAAGCAAATCCTCAACCTGATGACATACAAAATACTGGTTACACAAAAATTGATTAATCATAACAGAAAAAAAGATATCCTTTCCTGACACTGTTTTAATACATCCGGCAAAACAACGAACATGTGTCATACTTCCACTCTTTGCTTTCAATGATTTATACGGAAAATTTTCCTTATGAAAATAATATAAAGTTCCCTCAGAAGCATCTGGAATAGATTTAAAAAACAAATCTCCGTACTGACTTTTATTCTTCATAAAAAGAAGAACTTTAACCATTTGTTTTGGAGTACATTGATTATATCGCGATAAACCACTTCCGTCGCACATATAAATACCGTCATCAGAAATCACATGATTCTTCCAGTAATCAATAACTATTTTAACACCACCCTTTGTAGTACCTTTCCCATTCTTTTCATAATCAAGCTGCTTTAGCAAATGTTCTGCAAATAAATTCACACTAAAATAATTAGTCTTCATTATTATTTCCATTAAAGAAGGAGAATAAATAGAACAAATATTAAATCTATTGTTATGATTCTGAATATATTTTTCCTTTTTTATAGTTCCTGAAAAAGAAATTCCATTTTGTTTTAATTTATTTTTTAATTCTGAAGCCATCAGATATGCAGGATCAGGAATAGATGATTTTATAACAAAGTCTGTTTTCCCTTTAGGTATTGTACCACGAATAATTCTTTTTCCACCCCACGGACTTCCATATACACAGGTTTTATCCTTATTAATATCAGAAGATAAAACAAGATTCTCAAAATTAACATCAGGAATATCAGGAGAAACAGAAATAATTTTAACAGGTTCCCCAGCAACAGAAGGAGACGAAAAATGTATTTTACACATATTATCATATAATGTAAGCCCACAGGGTCCTGCTCCATAATAATTTCCGAGATCTCCCCACACCCATGTATCAGGTATTGTCTGATCCTCATAAATTGAAACATCAGTAACAATATCTCCATAAATAAATTTTATATTCCTGTTTCTCAGAGAGTCAACCATTATATCCAAAAAATTACTTGACGAATAATTATTTTTAAAATACTCCGAACCCAAAGTAGGATCACCTCCTCCTTTCAATATTAAATCACCATATATAGTATCATTTATAATTTCACCGTCATAAGATAATCTGGTAACAAATTTATAATCAGGTCCAAGAATCTGTAAAGCAGCAGCAGTTGTAAATATTTTCTGTGTAGAAGCAGGAATAAGACTTTTTTCATCATTATAAGACGCTATAGTTTCCCCCGTGTCTCCATCCTCCATATATATTCCAAGAGAAGCATGAGAAAAACATTCTTTATTCACCCAATCATTAATAATATTATTTGGCAACTCTTTACTTTGGGCAAAAGCTGAATGATAAGTAATTGTAAAAAACAATATCACAAATCTACATACCTTCTCTATCATACTACAAAATTTATATTTTTGAATTCGGATTATATTTTAATAAAACTTTAAAGATAGCATTAAAATAAATTCATAAACAAATACAATATGTCTTTCGCAGTGAAATTGTTTTTATACATAATTTAAAGAATATGCTAAAAACTGCTTTTATGGTTGGTATAGGAGGTGGAATCGGCAGTATATGCAGATATCTTATTCAGCTTATGATGGAAAAATTTTCTCATGGCACTTTTCCGTGGGGAACATTCGTAGCCAATATAACCGGTTGCTTAATTATAGGTGTAATATATGCATTTTCAGACAGAGGAGGAAACTTATCTCCTGAATGGCGTATTTTCTTCACAGTAGGTCTTTGCGGTGGTTTTACAACGTTCTCATCTTTTGCATACAATAATTTAACTATGCTAAGTGAAGGAAATTTATTTCATTTATTTGGCAATATTTTATTAAATCTGATTTTGGGGATTTTTGCAGTATATATTGGCATTGTTCTTGTAAAACTTATTTTGCATTAAAAAAAGGAATAACCAAGCATACTAAAACATAAGAATCAGATTTATTTAAGGCTTTTTAGTTTCATTTCATAACAAAAAATTCATTTTTAATGTTTTTTTATCAAAAGGGATCTCTCTTATAAATTAATTATTTATATTTGAATTTAAATTAAGAGAAAATAAATAAATGAGAAATCAGATTTCTATAGTCAGCGTTATTAGTCTAGTCGTTATTAATCTAGTCATTCTAGTCATTCAACAATGAATTAGGGAGAATATTACGTTGATCATTTACATCATTCGCCATTCTCCCCCGGGAGGTGGTTTTTTTATTTATAGGCCTGCCATTCTCATTGAAAATAATATAAAACAATACTCTTAACACAGTTAATAATTACTGTATAAAGAATTTTATTATTAATATAAACAACATATAAAAACTAAAGAATATGCATCATAAATTAAGATCATCTGTTACAACAGAAAGCAAAAGAATGGCAGGAGCCAGAAGTTTATGGAGAGCAGACGGCATGAAAGAGAGTCAATTTGGTAAACCTATAATTGCCATAGCTAATTCATTCACTCAATTCGTTCCGGGACATGTACATCTGCATGATATAGGACAAAAAATCAAAGCAGAAATTGAAAAACAGGGATGTTTTGCTGCAGAATTTAATACAATTGCCATTGATGACGGAATAGCAATGGGACACGACGGTATGTTATATTCACTTCCGTCACGTGATCTTATTGCCGACAGTGTAGAATATATGTGCAATGCACATAAAGCAGACGCATTGATATGCATAACTAACTGTGACAAAATAACACCGGGAATGCTAATGGCCTCAATGAGACTTAATATTCCAACAATTATTGTTTCGGGCGGACCAATGGAAGCAGGGCAGATGAACGGCAAATATTATGATCTTGTAGATTCCATGGTAGTCTCTGCCGATCCAAATTCAGATGAAAAAGAAATTCTGGACATAGAACGCATTGCTTGTCCAACATGCGGAAGCTGTTCGGGAATGTTTACTGCAAATTCTATGAATTGTCTTTCTGAAGCATTGGGTATGTCTCTTCCCGGAAACGGAACAATTGTAGCCACACATGCTAATCGCAGTAAATTATTTAAAAAAGCTGCCGGTCGCATTGTTAAAATGACTTATGACTATTACAAAAACGGCAACGAAGAGGTACTTCCACGAAATATCGCCACAAAAGCTGCTTTCTGCAATGCCATGAAACTTGATATTGCCATGGGCGGATCTACCAATACCGTATTACATATTCTGGCAATTGCACAAGAGGCCGGTGCTGATTTCACAATGAAAGATATAAACGAATTATCAAAAATTACACCTAATTTATGTAAAGTATCTCCAAGCAGTTCATTTCATGTTCAGGACGTAAACCGTGCCGGAGGAATTTTAGGAATTGTAGCAGAACTTAACCGCGGAGGACTTATTGACACATCAGCAAAACGTGCAGATGGTCTTACACTTGGCCAGGCTCTGGATAAATATGATATTATGAACAAAAATGCAAAGGCAGAGAACATTCATTTCTACCTTTCAGCACCCGGAGGAAAAAGAACCCAGACTATGGGAGTCCAGGAAAGCTATTATAAAGAATTTGACCGTGACAGAGAATCAGGAGTTATCCGTGATTTAGATCATGCCTATAGTAAAGACGGTGGTTTGGCAGTACTATACGGCAATATTGCAAAAGACGGTTCAATTGTTAAAACTGCAGGAGTAGATCCTTCTCTTTATACATTTAAAGGAAAAGCCATAATCTTCGAATCACAGGAAGCGGCAGTAGACGGCATTTTAGGAAACAAAGTAAAAGCCGGAAATGTTGTTATAATAAGATATGAAGGTCCTAAGGGTGGCCCGGGTATGCAGGAAATGCTATATCCCACCTCCTATCTAAAATCCATGAGACTCGACAAAAAATGTGCATTAATTACCGACGGACGTTTCTCAGGCGGCAGTTCAGGCCTTTCTATAGGCCATGTATCTCCTGAAGCCGCAGCAGGAGGAATAATTGCCCTTGTTAAAGATGGTGATGAAATTGAGATAGACATTCCACAGAGAAAACTGAATGTTCTGATCAGTCCTGAAGACTTGAAAAAAAGAGAAGAGGAAGAAAAGAAGAAAGGGGAAAAAGCCTATCAGCCGATAAAAGGTTTCAGAAAAGTAAGCAAAGCATTAAGAGCTTATGCCAACTCAGTATCCTCAGCCGATAAAGGAGCTATCCGCATTATAGAATAATTAAAATTTATTCCAGTTTATGTTAAAAAATATAACAGGTTCAAAAGCCGTAATTCTTTCTTTGCTTGAAGAAGGAGTAGACACCATTTTTGGGTATCCGGGAGGAGCGATTATCCCTATTTATGATGCTCTTTACGATTTTAAAGAAAAAGTTAATCACATTTTAGCCCGTCATGAGCAGGGAGCAATCCATGCCGCCGAAGGCTACGCCAAAGTTACCGGAAAAGCAGGAGTTTGTTTTGCTACTTCCGGTCCTGGAGCTACTAATTTAATAACAGGTATTGCTGATGCCATGATGGATTCAGTTCCTATGGTTTGTATAACAGGACAGGTTGCTTCTCCGTCACTGGGAACGGATGCTTTTCAGGAATCAGATGTAGTAGGTATTTCAATGCCTGTTACCAAATGGAATTATCAGATTACTAACGGAGACGAAATTCCCGGGATAATTGCCAAAGCATTTTACATTGCACAATCAGGACGTCCGGGACCGGTATTACTGGATATATCGAAAGATGCCCAAACTCATATACTGAAGGAATTTGAATACAAAAAATGTCATCAGATAAGATCGTATCTTCCCGAACATCAAATAAACAATAAAAGAATTGATGATGCAGTAAAATTAATTAACGAAGCAAAAAGACCTCTTCTTCTCGTTGGACAGGGAGTAATTATTTCCCATGCTGAAAAAGAGTTAAAGGATTTTCTGGAAAAAACCGGAATTCCGGCCGCATGGACATTATTGGGCTTATCTGCACTTCCGTCTGATCATCCTTTAAATTTTGGTATGCTGGGAATGCACGGAAATTATGGTCCAAATATTCTGACAAATAAGACAGATCTTTTAATTGCAGTAGGAATGCGATTTGACGACCGTGTAACAGGACAGGTTTCTTCTTATGCACCTCAGGCAAAAAAAATTCATCTGGAAATTGACCCTTCTGAAATTAATAAAATAATTAAAGTTGATGTGCCCATTTTAGGGGATGCAAAAAAAAGTCTTTCTCTTCTTACAGAAAAAGTAAAACCTAACAAACATACAAAATGGCTTGAAAAATTTCGTCAATGTGATAAGACTGAATATGATACTGTAATCTCAAAAGATATTCATCCTGAAAAAGGGAAAATAACAATGGGTGAAACCGTAAGAATTGTTTCTGAAAAAACACATCAGGAAGCTATAATGGTTACCGATGTAGGACAACAACAAATGATTGCCGCCAGATATTCAAAATTCAATAATTCCCGAAGCTGTGTAACATCAGGAGGACTTGGAACCATGGGATACGGAATTCCGGCTGCTCTTGGAGCACAACTTGCCGCTCCTGATCGTACTGTTGTAGCTTTTATCGGAGACGGAGGTTTCCAGATGACACTTCAGGAACTCGGAACAATAGTAGAACATAAACTTCCGGTAAAAATTATTCTGTTAAATAATGATTTTTTAGGAATGGTTCGCCAATGGCAGGAATTATTCTTCGAAAAAAGATATTCTTTCACAGAACTTCAAAACCCTGACTTTGTTATGATTTCAGAAGGATTTGGAATGAAATCAAGCAGAGTAAGCAAAAGAGAAAATCTGGAAAGCAGTATACAAAAAATGATTGATTATCCGGGCCCTTATATGCTGGAAGTTAAGGTAGAACAAGAAGAGGATGTATTCCCCATGGTTCCTTCAGGTGCCTGCGTTTCAGAAATAATGTTAACAAAAGAAAATAAAGACCTTAAAAATTGAGGGAAAGAATCATGAAGCAAGAATATATCATCACCATATTTTCCGAAAATAACATAGGACTGTTAAACCGGATTACGATTAATTTTACAAGACGTAAAATCAATATAGAAAGTCTTACCGTTTCACAATCAGCTATATCCGGAATTTCAAAATTTATTATTGTTGTTAATGAAACAGAAGAACGGGTAAAAAGATTAGTAGCACAACTCGACAAAATAGTAGACGTATTAAAAACATTCTATCATACAAGTGAAAATATGATTTTCGCCGAAATAGCAATGTATAAAATTTCTACAGAATTAATATACGGAAATGATGAGCTGGGAGAAATTGTTCGCAATTCAGGAGCTCAGATAGATGAAATCACAAAAGATTTCATCATCATTGAAAAAAGCGGACTTAAAAAGGAAACTCAGGATTTATTTAACAAGCTCAACAAATTCGGAGTTATGCAATTTGTACGTTCAGGACGAGTTGCAGTTACAAGAGATCGTATTGAACGTCTTTCAGAATTTTTAAAAACACGGGATAACGAATTAGAGAAACTTAATTAATTACGTATTTTAAATATTGTCTCTTTAAGAAAACATAAAGTTATACTTTAAACTAAAACACTTATTTAAATTAAAATATTATTTTGCATATTAGTAAGGTATAAACAGAATAATAAATATTTTCAATCTAAAATAATAATAAAATGGCAAATTATTTTAACGAACTTCCATTTGCTCAGAAAGTTCAACAAATCGGGAAATGTGAATTCATGGACAAATCAGAATTCTCAGACGGAGTAAAAAAATTGATTGGTAAAAAAATAGTTATTGTTGGTTGCGGAGCACAAGGGCTCAACCAGGGATTAAACTTACGTGATTCAGGTCTTGACGTTTCATACGCTTTAAGAGATTCTGCCATTGCAGAAAAAAGACAATCATACAAAAATGCCACCAATAATGGATTTAAAGTAGGGAATTACAAAGAAATGATACCTACAGCAGATCTGATTATAAACCTGACACCGGACAAACAACATACAAAAGTTGTTACAGCCCTTATGCCTCTTATAAAAAAAGGTGCAGCACTTTCTTATTCTCATGGATTTAACATGGTTGAAGAAGGAATGCAGATACGTAAAGACATAACCGTTATTATGATGGCTCCTAAATCTCCGGGTAGTGAGGAGAGAGAAGAATACAAGAGAGGATTCGGAGTTCCTACATTAATTGCTGTACATCCTGCCAATGATCCTAAAGGAGAAGGAATGGATATTGCCAAAGCCTACACTGTAGCTTTTGGCGGAGACCGTGCCGGTGTTTTAAATTCTTCATTCGTAGCTGAAGTAAAATCAGATTTGATGGGTGAACAGACTATTCTTTGCGGATTATTGCAAACCGGATCTCTTCTTTCTTTCGACAAAATGGTAGAAAAAGGTATAAACCCAGGATATGCCGCAAAACTTGTTCAATACGGATGGGAAGTTGTCACAGAAGCTTTGAAACACGGAGGAATAACAAACATGATGGATCGTTTGTCAAATCCTGCCAAAATCGAAGCATACCAATTGTCAAAAGAATTAAAAACTATAATGGCTCCATTGTTCCGCAAACATATGGACGACATTATTAGCGGAGAATTCTCAAGTACAATGATGAAAGACTGGGCTAATGGTGATAAGAAATTATTAACATGGCGTGAAGCTACAAAAAATACAGCCTTTGAAAATACAGATGCTTCTGATGCAAAAATTTCAGAACAGGAATATTTCGACAATGGCGTATTATTAATTGCCTTTGTAAAAGCCGGAGTAGAACTGGCATTTGAAACAATGACCTCATCAGGCATTAAACCTGAATCAGCCTATTACGAATCATTACATGAAGTTCCTTTAATTTCAAATCTGATTTCAAAGAAAAAACTTTATGAAATGAATCGTATCATTTCCGATACAGCAGAATATGGCTGTTATTTATTTGACAATGCATGCAGACCATTACTTAAAGATTTCATGTCAAAAATTGATACAGATGTAATTGGTAAACCTTTCAACGAAGGTAAAGATAACAGTGTAAACAACCATCTGTTAATCTCTGTAAACAAAGCTATACGTAAACATCCTATAGAAATTATAGGTAAAAAATTACGTACAGCAATGACTGCAATGAAAGATTTGATCTAATATCATTTTAATGATATAAAAAAGCAGCATCTCGATAAGGAAATGCTGCTTTTTTTGTTATTAATTTCCCTCATTAACATACACATAGTATATATATAAGATATAGGTCAAAAGCCAGTTTTAACTGTATATAAACTTTTAATGTTTTTTTAGCATATTCTTAAAAAAAGTACTGTTAAAAACTACCTTTTAATTTTTTTTCACCACCTTTGTTTAAAACAAACAGAAAATGAATTACGGAATTATATCTTATATTATTATTGATCTATTTCTACTTGGTATTCTAGGAATACAAGAATGAGAATGGTATATAATTTCCGAAAAAGATAACGAAAGCCATTCTCAAAACAGAATGGCTTTTTTAATTGTATAAAATCAATAAACACAAATTATAATGAGTGATAGATTATACATTTTTGACACAACACTTAGAGACGGAGAACAGGTTCCGGGATGTCAGCTGAATACAGTTGAGAAAGTAGAATTAGCCAAAGTACTCGAAGAACTGGGAGTTGATGTTATTGAAGCAGGATTTCCTATATCCAGTCCGGGAGACTTTAAATCAGTAGTTGAAATCTCAAAAGCCGTAACATGGCCAACAGTATGCGCTCTAACCCGTGCAGTAGAAAAAGATATTGACATGGCTGCCGAATCACTAAAATATGCAAAAAAAGGAAGAATTCATACAGGAATCGGAACTTCATATTCTCATATTCATTATAAGCTGAATTCCACTCAGGATGAAATTCTTGAACGTGCCGTAAGAGCAGTGAAATACGCTAAAAAATATGTTGAAGATGTAGAATTTTACGCTGAAGATGCAGGAAGAACTGACAACGAATATCTGGCAAAAGTTATAGAAGCTGTAATAAAAGCAGGAGCCACTGTTGTAAATATACCGGATACAACAGGATATACATTACCCTACGAATACGGTGAAAAAATAAAATATCTTAAAGAACATGTTGATAACATAGATAAAGCCATTATATCTACTCATTGCCATAACGATCTGGGAATGGCAACAGCCAATACTATGGCAGGAATAATGAATGGAGCCCGTCAGGCTGAAGTAACCATCAACGGAATTGGTGAACGTGCCGGGAATACTGCACTCGAGGAAATTGCAATGATCTTAAAAAGCCGTTATAAACTACTGAATATTGACACAAATATAACAACTAAGAATTTATACAAAACAAGCCGCATGATTTCTAATATGATGAATATGCCGGTACAGCCAAATAAAGCAATAGTAGGGAGAAATGCATTTTCACATTCTTCCGGAATTCATCAGGATGGTGTTTTGAAAGAAAGAGAAACATACGAAATTATAGATCCTAAAGATGTTGGAGTTAATGATTCCTCAATTCTATTAACTGCCCGCAGCGGACATGCAGCACTTAAACATCATATGGAAGCAATGGGCTATGATCTGCCAAAAGAAAAGATGGATGAAATATACAAGAAATTTCTGGATCTTGCAGATAAGAAAAAAGATATTCAGGACGAAGATATATGTGCTCTTATAGGAGATACCCAAAAAAAAGATCACCGCATAAAACTTGAATATCTGCAGGTAGTAACAGGGAAAACACTTATTCCTGTTGCAACCGTAAAGCTTAATATAGGAGGAGAAAAATTTGATGCAACGTCTTCGGGTAACGGTCCAGTTGATGCAGCCATAAAAGCTGTAAAACAAATCATACACCGCCATGTAACACTTGAAGAATTTTTGATTCAGGCTATAACTAAAGGAAGCGATGATGTTGGCAAGGTACATATGGAGCTCGACTATAAAGGAGTTAAATATTACGGTTTCAGTGCCAATACAGATATCATAACAGCCTCCGTTGAAGCATTTCTGGATGCTATTAATTCAATTAAGGCCTAAAAAACATTTTTTTGATATTAAAATTCAGAAAAATTATAATTTTGGAATTAAATAAAAAAGTCCGCTAAAGGCTATAAATATTAAAACACAATAAATGGAAAAGAAAACATTATTTGACAAAATATGGGATGCTCATGTTATTAAAAAAGTAGAAGGAGGACCTAATGTTTTATACATTGACCGCCATTATATTCATGAAGTTACAAGTCCTGTTGCTTTTTCAGGATTGAAAAACCGAGGATTAAAAGTATTCCGTCCATCACAAACTACCGCAGCACCTGATCATAATGTACCTACATTACATCAGGGAAGACCAATTACCGATGTTCAGTCAAAAACTCAGGTAGAACAACTGGAAAAAAACTGTAAAGAATCAGGTATTACCCATTATGGTCTTGGTACCGAAGAACATGGGATTATACATATTATCGGCCCGCAATTAGGCCTTACACAACCGGGGATGACAATTGTCTGCGGAGACAGTCATACTTCTACACATGGTGCATTAGGATCAATTGCATTTGGAATTGGAACAAGTGAAGTAGAAATGGTACTGGCAAGTCAGTGCATAATGCAGGCAAAACCTAAAAAAATGAGAATTTCCATTGACGGAAATCTCTCCAATGGTGTTACCGCAAAAGACGTAGTTCTTTACGTTATTGCACAAATATCCACCAGCGGAGGTACAGGTCATTTTGTAGAATTTGCCGGATCAACTATTCGTCAGATGAGTATGGACGGAAGAATGACCGTCTGCAACATGAGTATAGAATGTGGTGCACGCGGAGGAATGATTGCTCCCGATGAGACTACTTTTGAATATATTAAAGGACGAAAATTTGCACCCAAAGGCGAGGACTGGAATAAATCAGTTGCTAAATGGAAAACTCTTCACACAGACGAAGATGCAGAATTTGACAAAGAATATCATTTCAAAGCAGAAGATATTGAACCTATGATTACTTTTGGAACCAATCCGGGAATGGGAGTAGGAATTTCTCAAGATATTCCTATGGGAGATAATCTGCAGGGCTCAGACAAAACATCTTTTATAAAAGCTCTCGACTATATGAATTTCAAACCAGGAGAAAAAATGGAAGGTAAAAAGATAGACTATGTCTTTCTTGGAAGCTGTACCAATGGTCGTATAGAAGACTTCATAATGTTTGCTAAAATGATTGAAGGGAAAAAGAAAGCAGAAAATGTAACTGTATGGCTTGTTCCCGGTTCAAAAGGAGTAGAAAAACAAATTAAAGCAGAAGGACTTGACAAAATTTTTGAAGAAGCCGGAATTCCATTGCGTGAACCAGGATGTTCTGCATGTCTTGCTATGAACGATGATAAAATTCCTGCCGGAAAATACTCAGTTTCCACTTCAAACAGGAATTTTCAGGGTCGTCAGGGACCGGGATCAAGAACTCTTCTTGCAAGCCCTCTTACAGCAGCCGCAGCTGCAATAACAGGTGTAGTTACCGATCCGCGTAAATTATTATAAACGAAAAAACTATATAAAATGTCTTACGATAAATTTTCAAAAATAATATCCCCGGCAGTACCCCTGCCTCTTGAGAATGTAGATACCGACCAGATTATCCCTGCACGTTACTTAAAAGCTATTGAAAGAAAAGGATTTGGTGAAAATCTTTTTCATGACTGGAGGTATGACAAAAATAATAAGCCTGTTAAAGACTTTGTATTAAACAATAAAAAATATTCAGGAAAAATACTTGTCGGAGGAAAGAACTTCGGATCAGGTTCAAGCCGTGAACATGCAGCATGGGCATTATACGATTACGGTTTCAGAGTAGTGGTTTCAAGTTTTTTTGCCGATATTTTTAAAGGAAATTCTCTAAACAATGGGCTTTTACCTGTAGTTGTATCACCTGAATTTCTTCAAAAAATATTTGATAAAATAGAAAAAAATCCTGAAACAAAATTCGAGGTAGACATAGAGAAACAAAAATTCACTATTCTTTCAACCGGAGAATCTACTACTTTTGAAATAAATAATTACAAAAAGCATTGTCTTGAAAACGGGCTTGATGATATTGACTATCTTATCAATATGAAAAAAAGTATTGAGCAATTTGAAAACAAATAAAATACAGTTTTTAAAAACGATAATAACTAAAATATTATCAAAAAATTACATACCCGATGACTAAAAATTCTGATAATAAATCCGGCCAGATGATAAGCATCCTCGACACTACATTAAGAGACGGGGAACAAACCACGGGAGTTTCTTTTTCAGAAACTGAGAAACTTACTATAGCTAAAATACTTCTTGGCGATGTAGGAGTGGACCGTATTGAAATCACTTCGGCAAGAATGTCCGAAGGAGATTTTAATGCCTCGTCCCAGATCATGAAATGGGCAGAAAAAAAAGGTTATCTGGATCGCGTGGAAATTCTCGGTTTTGTAGACGGTAAAAGCTCAATCGACTGGATAAATCAAGTAGGAGGAAAAGTAATAAATCTTCTTTGCAAAGGATCATATAAACATGTCACCCAGCAATTAAAAAAGACTCCCGAAGAACATTTGTCTGACATAAGAGAATCTGTAAAGTATGCTAACAGTCTTGGTATTAAAGTAAATGTATATTTGGAAGACTGGTCTAACGGTATGCGTAATTCAAAAGATTATGTCCATAAAATTCTTTCAGGCATGAAAGAAATGAACATAGAAAGAATCATGCTACCCGATACTCTTGGTATTTTAAATCCCAGCGAAACATATCAGTATTGCAGCGAAATGACTAAGAATTATCCAGACATGAAATTTGACTTTCATGCTCATAATGATTACGATCTGGCTATGGCCGATGTATACGCCGCAATAAAAGGTGGAATCAGATGCATTCATACCACCGTTAACGGTCTTGGCGAACGTGCAGGTAATGCACCACTGTCAAGTGTAGTTGCCGTCATTTCAGATCAGTTGAAAATGAAGACAGAAGTACGGGAAAACAGATTAACCAGAATCTCCAAAATAGTAGAAAATTTTTCCGGCATACGAGTTTCCCCTACAAAACCATTGGTCGGAGATTTCGTTTTCACTCAATGCGCAGGTGTTCATGCTGACGGAGACGATAAAAACAAACTGTATTTTAATGATCTGCTACCGGAAAGATTTGGAAGAACCCGAAGTTATGCACTTGGAAAAACATCGGGGAAAGCCAATATCAAAGCCAACTTAAAAGAAACAGGTATTAGGCTGTCTCCCGAAAATCTAAGAAAAGTTACACAAAGAGTAACTCTTTTGGGAGATCATAAGGAATCAGTAACTATAGAAGATCTGCCATATATCGTAGCAGATATTTTGCAGGAAGATATCATACAAAAAATTAAAATAAATAATTATTCACTTTCTCATGCAATGGGGATGAAACCTTCGGCCTCATTAAGCATTGAAATAGAAGGAAAATCATACGAATCTTCAGAATCCGGAGATGGTCAGTATGATGCTTTTATGAATGCACTAAAAAATATTTATAAGAAACTGAATAAACCATTCCCTGTATTACTTGATTATAATGTAACCATTCCTCCGGGTGGTAAAACAGATGCTCTTGTTTCTACCGTTATCACATGGGAAACAGACAAAAGATTTAAGACCCGCGGACTGGCACCTGACCAGACAGTAGCAGCCATTAATGCTACATTAAGAATGTTAAACCTCATCGAGGATAAACAGATAAAAGATAAAAATATTTCTCTTTCAGACAATAAATAAGGACAATTAACACAAACTATATATTTAAAAATTTATATATGAAAATTAAATTAGCCGTTTTACCGGGTGACGGAATCGGGCCTGAGATTGTAGAGCAGGCAATAAAAGCAATAAAAGCTGTATCAAAAAAATTCGGACATGATTTAAACTACGAATATGGAATAACAGGAGCAGGAGCCATAGACAAAGTTGGTAACCCCTACCCCGATGAAACTCACGAACTTTGTATGAACTCCGATGTAGTATTATTCGGAGCCGTCGGAGATCCACGTTTCGACAATAATCCATCTGCAAAAGTACGTCCTGAACAGGGATTACTGCAAATGCGTAAAAAACTTGGTCTTTTTGCAAATATACGCCCGGTGGAAACCTTTAAATCCCTCATAAACAAATCACCTCTAAAAAGAGAAATCGTAGAGGGTGTGAATTTTGTAACAATCAGAGAACTTACCAGCGGAATCTATTTTGGAGAAAGAGGACGCAAAGATAATGGGAACACCGCTTTTGACATTTGCCAGTACACAAAGGAAGAAATTAAAAGAATAATGAAGCTTGGTTTCGAATTTGCCATGAAAAGAAAGAAAAAACTTACCGTGGTAGATAAAGCCAATATTTTGGAAACTTCACGTATGTGGAGAGAAGTTGCCCAGGAAATGTCCAAGGATTATCCGGAAGTTAAAATGGACTATTTGTTTGTTGATAACGCAGCAATGCGTATTATACAATGGCCAAAAAGTTTTGATGTTATTGTTACCGAGAATATGTTCGGAGACATTTTAACCGATGAAGCCAGTGTAATTACAGGATCTCTTGGATTATCACCTTCTGCATCAATGGGTATTCATACCTCACTGTTTGAACCAATACACGGTTCATATCCTCAGGCCGCAGGGAAAGACATAGCCAATCCTATTGCAACTATCCTATCAGCAGCAATGATGTTTGAATACGGACTATATCTGCAGAAAGAAAACGAAATTATTCGCAAAGCAGTAACAGCATCTATGGAAGCAGGTATTGTTACCGAAGATATTGCTACAGGCAAAGCCTATAAAACATCCGAAGTTGGCGATTGGATTGCCAAATGGATTGAAGAAAACTAGAAATAGA
>JAENXA010000005.1 GCA_016649735.1 Prolixibacteraceae bacterium
AAAAGATATCTATTACTTAAAAATAATAAATATCTTTTATTTAGAAATCAATAATAACTATTTATTTCTTTTTTTTCTTCTTAAAAGTAGTGTCGATTAAATCGGCACTTGAATCACTCTGATAAGAAGGAACATGTTTATTGTGTTTTTGCTTCTTTGGTTTTTTATTTCCTGCAGCTCCCATAATTTATAACCTCCAATTAAATTTTAAAGTATTAATAATAATTCATCCGGGTGTTCTGTTATTATTCATAGCCGGACATCCCCTATTTATAATAACCCGGATACTGAAATTAAGTTATCAGATTTTAGGTACAACTCCAAAATCCACAACCGGCAACCAGTACCTTCATTACTATTTATTTCTTAATTTTATCCAGTGCCTGTTTAATATCACCCAATATATCGTCAACATCCTCTATACCTACTGAAAGACGAATTAAATCCTTTGGAATACCCGCCTCAAGTAATTGCTTGTCTGAAAGCTGACGATGAGTATGACTTGCAGGAAGAAGTACACATGAACGTGCATCAGCTACATGGGTAACAATACAAATCATCTTAAGTGAATCCATAAATTTAATGGAATCTTCCTGTAATCCTTTTATTCCAAAGGCAATCACACCACACGAACCATTAGGTAAATATTTTTGTTGTAATGTATAATAACGATCATTTTTAAGTCCACTGTAGTGTACCCAAGCAACTCTGGGATCTTTTTCCAAAAATTCGGCTACGGCCTGTGCATTTTTACAATGCTGAGCCATACGCAAATGAAGAGTTTCTAAACCTATATTTACTAAAAAAGCATTTTCTGGTGATTGTATAGAACCAAAATCACGCATAAGCTGGGCTGTGGCCTTTGTCAAATAAGCCATCTTACCAAATGATTTTGAATAAATTAGCCCATGATAAGAATTATCAGGTGTACATAATCCAGGAAATTTTTCTGCATGAGCATTCCAATCAAAATTACCACTGTCAACAAGAGCCCCTCCTACAGAAGAAGCATGACCGTCCATATATTTAGTGGTAGAATGCGTAATAATATCACAACCCCAATCAAAAGGACGACAATTAACCGGAGTGGCGAAAGTATTATCAACAATCAACGGAACCCCATTTTTATGAGCTATCTTAGAAAACTTTTCAATGTCAAGAACTTTACAGCCTGGATTAGAGATAGTTTCTCCGAACAGACATTTTGTATTCGGACGAAAAGCTTTTTGAATTTCCTCTTCACTCGCATCAGGATCTACAAAAGTACATTCAATTCCCAGCTTCTTTAAAGAAACGCCAAAAAGATTAAATGTACCGCCGTAAATAGTTTCTGATGTAACAAAATGGTCACCACCTTCGCAAATATTAAAAACAGCATAAAAATTAGCAGCCTGTCCTGAAGAAGTAAGCATAGCACCTACTCCACCTTCAAGTTCAGCAATTTTTGAAGCAACCGCATCATTAGTAGGATTTGCAAGACGGGTATAAAAATACCCACTGTCTTTCAAATCAAAAAGACGGGCCATTTGCTCACTGGTGTCATATTTAAAGGTAGTACTCTGATAAATAGGAAGAACTCTTGGTTCTCCTGATTTAGGCTTCCATCCTCCCTGAACACAAATCGTTCCCGGTTTTTGTTTGATTTTCATCAGTATAATTTTTTATTATTTAGATACAAAAGTAACAAATTAAAGAAGACAAAACACAAATAACCATCGAAAACCGACAGTTCTTTATATCATAATTTTACCTGGCCCTTACTTCTTTCCTCATAAAAAGCATATAAGATAATGCGAAACATATAACTGTAGCTGCAATCAGACCAGTTACCTGGGGCCATACAAGTAATATACTCTGACCAAGTGGCAAAGGTGATGGAATTGCTCCGCTAACCTGCTCCATTGTCAGAGGCCCAAGGCTCCTGACCGACGGCATTAACAATGTTGTTGTTGCATCACTAAACAAATGAGTAGGGGACAATCTCATTAAATGCATAATAAAGTTTTGCTCTCCGTATAACTGAGCCCTGTGCATAAACCCGGGATTAGGAGCCATTGCCCTGGATATAATTTTAATAATCATATCAAAAAAGATACTAAAAAAGAGCCATACAGCCACTCCTGATAAAGCTGATGTAGCTGCCTGACGGCAACAAACCGAAAATAATATTGATAAATTCAGCCAGAAAGCCACATAAAAAATACTTAGCAGCAAAAAAGAGATAATTCTCATAAATTCTTCGGCTGTTGGTGGAATTCCAATAGCTATCAGTCCGATTCCCATAACAAGAAAACCCATAACAAAAAATAATACACTAATCACAATCAGGGATGCCATAAATTTGGCATTAATAAGATTATCCCTATGAATAGGCTGCGATAGAATACGGCTCATAGTCCCCTTGTTAAACTCGGAATTAATGGCATCAAAACCAAGACTTATTCCAAGAAGTGGTCCCAGAAAACTTACAAAAACAAAAAAAGATGGCATGGTTCCGTCAGAAACCGTAAATAATTTAAGAAACAAAAACGGATCGCCCACATCCTTTACTTTACTTATTGCTTCTCCAATATTCGATAAAGCTGTATATAATGATCCAAAACATGTAAGAAGTATAATTCCGACCATTATAATAAAACGCCAGCTTTTTATCTGATCTGAAATTTCCTTACTGACAATAATCCAGAAAGGACGCATTATTTTATTGTCATCTTTAATTTTTCTACTAAAAGAAAAACAAGCGTTTTTATTTTCTTTCATGTTTTTCCTCCCCTTCAAAATAACGATTATAAATTTCATCCAGTCCATATTCCTTCCGTTGCAGATAATTTAAATTCATTCCTGAATTCACAATTACCCTGGCAATTTCAGAAGTTATATCTTTTGAACAGCTAATATTGAAAATATTCTTTTCTCTGCTTATAGTTGTTACTCCTTCTATTTTCTTTAACTCTTCTTCAGGATTAACATTATTCACGTTTAAAGAAATTCCTGCACTAATAATAAAAGGTTCATTTCCAAACAACTTAACCGAAAGATCCTGAACATTTCCGTCGGCAATAATTTTCCCTTTAACAAAAAGTGCCAAATGATCACATACCTGCTGTACCTGATGTAAATTATGAGAAGAAAACAGTACCGTAATTCCATCCTGTCTGCTTAATCCAACTATCAGATTCAGAAAATCCCTGACTCCGGTAGGATCAATACCTGAAGTTGGTTCATCAAGTATAATTATCTCCGGCTTTTTAATAAGGACATCAGCAAGTCCGAGTCTCTGCCGCATACCCTTGGAATACTTTCCGGCTTTCTTATTAATATCATCGGATAATCCAACTCTTTTCATAAATTTCACAGCACTTTTTTCGGCCTCGTTACGTGAGAATCCGTTCAACCGTGCAGTATAAACTAAATTCTCAATACCTGTAAGATCATTATAAAAGCCAACATCTTCAGGGAGATAACCCACTTTTCGTTTTACCTCTATCGGATTAGTAGTAGAATTAATTCCGCATACAGATACTGATCCTGATGTTGGTTCTGTCAGCCCCAGCATCATCAGTATAGTAGTAGATTTTCCTGCACCATTAGGACCTAACAATCCAAAGACTTCACTTTTTTTAACAGTCAGGTTAAGATGATCAACCGCAGTAAAAGAACCATATTTCTTCGTTATATCAAAGAGCTCTATAACATTATGATCCATTGGTTACCTCCTCCCATATTTACGAAACAGATAATAAACACAACCGCATGCTAAAAGGATAATTAAAATTCCAACCCATCCCCAGAGCATAGGCGTTTTTACAGATATCCGAAAATTAGCTTTTGAAATTTTCTCAGGTACTTTTGACTCCATTTTTAGTAAATAATCTCCGGCAATAGATTTTTTAGAAGCCTTGACAGATGCAACAACATGAGTACTCTCACCTGCTTTCAGCTGATTTATCTTTTCAGGTTTAAAAACGACCTTCCACCCTGCAGGATTGCTCGAAGAAAGTTTAATGTCATTTAAAACAGAAGAACCCGTATTCCTAACTACCAGATCAATTTCTTTTTCTCCTCCGGTGTTAATATCATCACTTAAACGTCCCGTTGGTGTAGTTAATTCCATATTATAAGTACCGGTAACTACAGCAGTCAGAACAAGATCCGCAGAAGTAGAACTTGTAATGGCCCGAATAGGTATTTTATACGATTTAGCCTCCACCTGAGAAGGAGCTTCTATTTCCATACTAATAGTTTTAGTAGCATTTGCATCTACACTAACAGAGCTTACGCTTTTGCCGCTTACCTTAAATCTTACTGCCCACCCTCTCTCTTGTTTTGATATAAGAGAATACAATTGTTTTTGTTCTGTCCTGTTTTTAAGAGTTACATTATATCGAAATGTTGTAGACGAAGGTCCTGCCATACTTGGCTGATCTGTTGCAAGTTCAGTCTCATATGTTCCCTGTGTAGTAACCTTCACGGACAACGGGAGTAGTGCTGCTCCATTAGCTAAGACTCTAAAATTATAAGTTCCCTTATTTACTTTTAAAGGAACTTCAACCTTCATCGTTACATCCTTTGTTTTACCAGGGAGAACAGATATCTGAGAAATAGAATAAGCACCTGATTTAAGACTATAGTGCCAGCTTCTGTATAGACCTGATACCTCAAGCCGGACATTTTTAATGACATCACTGTTGTTGATAACGCTAATACTATAATCTATTGACTGCCCGGGGGCAACCGAAATTTTAGTATAAGGAGTATAGAGAGATACTCCGTTATCTTCGGCTTTAACTGATTGTAACCCAAAAAAGGTAAGCAGCATAAAAATCCACAAAAACACATTTTTTTTCATCTGTCTGATTTTTTATTATAATTCTTATCACTTTTTTAAACAAAACAAATAAATTCTTTAATAAAGAATTTATTTGTTTTCTCTATATTATTTTCCGACCGGACTACAATTTTATAAAAATTAGGCTTCCGTTATACGTTAATTTTTACAAAAAAATCATAAGAAGTTTAAATTGGAAAATAAATATCAAAAAAGAATTTGGCTGTAATCATGATAATAAATGCAAGAATATCGTGCATTACAAATTACATAGACAGTATAAAAACATCATGGTCTCTTCATTAATCCATAGCAAAGTATTTTTAATATGTTATCAACACTCTTTTCCAGACTCACATTTCCATAATCCTCAGACAAAGGTGTTTCCAATCCTTTAATAGCAGTAGTAATTCCTATTGCAACAAGAGTCAGATCACGAACTTCAAAAACATTTTTCCTTATACCCTCAATAAGTATACGTTTAATCATTCTGATCTCGTCTTTTATGTGTTTTTGTTTTATTTTTTCAATAAAATCAACCTGAATAGAATCCTGATCCGAAGAATGATAGAATTCGACCAAATCACGGGAAATCGTAAGTTTAGTCATAATATAGTCCCGCAATTTTTCAACAGGATCTATATTTCTTAAAACTACGGACTCAAGTTCTCTTTTCAGAACATCAGCTTCTTTTAAAACAACATCATAAAACAGGTCTTCCTTACTGTCAAAATAATAATAAAGAGAACTTTTCCCTTTCCTTACAGCCTTGGAAATATCGTCAAGAGTAGTCTTTTTATAGCCATAGCGTGTAAAAATTTCATGAGCAACCTTTAAAATCTGCTCTTTCCTTAAATCCTTCTTTAATCTTTTTCCCTTACCTGCTACATTTTCCATCATTTTTCAAATATTTTTTCAGATCATTCAACAAGTTTGAAATCAAGCTGTTTACGTTCCAGATTCGCCCTTAAAACTTCAATTGTAACAGTCTGTCCTAATTGGTAAGTCTTATGATTATGCTTTCCTACAAGACAATAATTTCTCTCGTCAAGAGTATAAAAATCATCATCCAGCTCCCTGATAGGAACCATTCCCTCACATTTATTTTCAAGTTCCACATAAATACCCCAGTCTGTTACTCCTGAAATAATGCCGGTATAAGATTCACCTATCTTATCCTGCATAAATTCAACCTGCTTGTATTTTACAGACGAACGCTCTGCTTTGGTAGCACGAACCTCCATCTCAGAAGAATGTTTGCAGTATTCTTCATATTTTGAAGCACTCACCGAACGCTCTCCATCAAGATAACGGGCAATAAGACGATGTACCATCACATCAGGATAACGTCTTATCGGAGATGTAAAATGAGTATAATATTCAAAACCAAGTCCGTAATGACCAATATTACGGGTAGAATATTCAGCCCTCGCCATAGTACGAATAGCCAGTGTACTTATTACATTTTCCTCAACCTTGCCTTTTACTTTATCCATAAGAGCATTAATAGATTTTGAAATAATTCTGGGATTTGTGGTTTTAATATCCTCGTATCCAAAATTCTTAATAAAATGATTTAATTTATCCAGTTTTTCCGAATCAGGCCGGTCATGAATTCTGTAAACGAAAGTCTTTGGATTTTTAAGTTTTGGCTTCTTCCCTACAAATTCTGCGACTTTCTTATTGGCAAGTAACATATATTCTTCTACCAGATGATTACTTTCCCCTGATTCCTTAAAATAAACAGAAAGCGGTTTCCCCTTCTCATCCAGTTTAAATTTAACTTCAACTCTTTCAAATGAAATTGAACCTTCACTAAAACGTTTTGCCCGCAGTTTTTTAGCTATTGCATTCATAGTCAATATATCATCCTTCAAGTCTCCTTCACCGGAATCAATAATATCCTGAACCTCCCCATAATTGAAACGTCTGTTTGAATTAATCACGGTACGTCCTATCCATTGGTCAGATACATCGCCCTCATTATTAATCTTAAAAATAGCTGAAAAACAAAGCTTTTCCTCATTTGGACGCAATGAACATACACCATTTGAAAGGACTTCCGGCAACATAGGAACGACCCTATCAACCAAATATATAGAAGTTGCTCTTTTATATGCCTCCTTGTCCAGTATAGAATCCTGCTTCATATAATGACTTACATCAGCTATATGTACTCCTATTTCCCAAATATTATTATCAATTTTACGTATTGAAAGTGCATCGTCAAAATCTTTTGCATCAGCAGGATCAATAGTAAATGTAGTTACATCACGCATATCGCGCCTGCTTTTTATCTCTTCATCATTAATTTCTGTGGGTATTTCAGCTGCTGCTTTCTCAACATTTGCAGGAAACTTAAGCGGAAGATCATATTCAGCAAGAATGGCATTCATTTCTGTTTCATTTTCACCTGAATTTCCCAATACTGTTGTCACTTCCCCGAAAGGATTTTTTGCTTTAGCCGGCCATTCCGTTATCTTCCCGATCACTTTTTGCCCGTCCCTGGCGCCATTTAGTTTATCCGAAGGAATAAATAAATCGAAGCCCACTTTATCCACCGGTACCAAAAAAGCATAATTTCGTGAACTCTGGAGAATACCTACGAAAGATGTTTTTGCCCGTTTTATTACCTCTGCAACTTCTCCTTCAATCGAATGTTTCTTTCGATGAGCATAAAGGGAAATCTTTACAATATCCCCATCCATTGCATGATTCAGATTTCTCTGGGAAACCATAACAGGTTCCTTTGATTCTTCTGAAATAATATATGCAAATCCTTGAGGCTGTAGCTCAACATTCCCGGTAATAACTCTGCCGGAAGATTTCAACTTATATTTACCCAATTGAACCTGCTGCAGTTTACCGCTCTCCAGTAATTCGTCAAGAGCAACAATAACAACCTTTCTAACTTCCTTATCTTCAATATTCAATACAGCAGACAATTGTCTGTAATTATATGCCCTTTGCGGATAATTATAAAAAACAGAAAGAACTGCCTGTTTAATATTTTTCTTACTAAAAGCTATTTTTAATTTTTTTTTGTGTTTTGACATATGATTTTCTTTGTTAAAATAATTTTTTTTTAAATCATCATGAGGTTTTTGTTTTTAGAAAAACTATTTCTTTTTATCATAAACAGAACGAATGGTATTTATCTGCAAATTATCAATAAATAATTCTCCACCAGTATTATATAAATAAAGACCATTTGATTCCGAATCAGGGACCATTCCTTTTGTTATAACATTTTCTCCGTCATTTAAAAATACTTCAACTGAAGTACGATCAAGAAGGATTTCAATCTTTATTTTACCATCTTTCGGCAAAAGAACTACTTTTTTATTAAAACAATTTATTGTCTTTCCTTTAATATCATAATTAATATCTATTCCTTCCCTTTTAGAAGAATATTTTAAATAAAATCCAAAAGCATTAGCCGTCTTTATTTCAAAAGTTCCTTTAATATGTAAACAATCTCCTTTTATTCCGTGAAGTATGTTTTTGTTCAATCCTGGAATAATATTTTTATTTTCAAACTTACTCTCTTTCTTATTAAGCAATGAAATTTCAGATATAGGTTTACGAATTAACTTTATTTTTTTATCTACTTTCTTAAGTGATAATTCACATGGGAAAGCCATCTGACTATTAAAAAAAGCCTTAGGATCCTGTCCTCCATTTATCCAGCCGATCTGAATTATCCGTCCGTCATTTTCAGGAATACCCTTACATATCTGTGGATAAAAATAGTCTGAACCATAATCAATTCTATTTTTTAAAGATTCTGGCTTAAAATTATGACCATCAAACTGACCAATAAAATAAGAACCATCATATCCCGTCATAATCCAACGATAATCGGTTTTCTGATCATTTACTGGCAGACAAAATAAATCAGGTTTTTTAACATCCAACGGTATATGACTTTCAAATTTCCAGTTAAGCAAATCAAAAGAACTATATATAGAAACACCCTTTAAATTTTCTTCACCATCAGGCTTTCGTGAAATCAGCATAATGTATTTCTTTCCAGTTTTATACCAAAACACATTGGGACTCTCTGCATTTTCTTCAACCTTATACGGAATAAGAGGATCACTCTCATATTTTTTCCAGGTACATCCTTTATCTACACTATATGCCATCCTCTGACAAAATTTATTATCTGTATAAAAGCACAAAAAAACAGGTGAATTCCCTTTTTTTAATCCGGTAATATTGTTTTTATCGACAATAACGCTACCTGAAAACTGAATGCAGCTATCTTTAATCCCTATATTTTCTCCCGGTACTGCATCAAGAGAGGAAGGTTCCCAATGTATAAGATCAAGGCTTACTGAATGTTTCCAGTTTTTATTTTCTTTTCCTATATTATAATTACGATAAAACAAATGATATTCCCCTTCACTATAAAGCAGACTATTCTGATCTGAAATATGTGGAGTACTTAACGGAAAATGAAACTGCGGACATGATTCATCATTCATTAATTTTTTGTCAGGAAAAGCAAAAACGTTGACTTTAATAAATAAGAATAATATAAGAATAAAGGAAAGGCAACGCATAATTATTTTCATTTTAGTAATAATAGAAGTTTATAAGCAAACATAACAAAAATTACTTTTATTATGCTTTTTTTAAATTTCATATAAAAATAGTTAATCTTTACTTTATCAACCTATTTTTGTTAAAGAAATAACTTATATTTGTAGTTATATATAAAACTGTAAAAAATGTTTTTCGACAACTCTTTTTATTATTGGTATTGTTTTATCGTTTCCGGAGATGGGGTCGAAAGCTAATATATTGGTAAAAAATCAATAAAAAAGGTCCCGAACATATCGGGACCTTTTTTATTATACGAAAAACTACTAAAATAAATACAAAATGGAAATAACAATAATAGGACTTGGTTTAATTGGCGGATCTATTGCTTTGGATTTGAGGCGATCGCATTTTGCCACACGTCTTACAGGAGTGGAAGACAATCCGATTCACGCCAGAGAAGCTGTTAAACGTAATCTCGTTGACAGGATTTTAAATATTAAAGAAGCCCTCACAGATACAGATATCGTTATAATAGCCATACCTGTGGATAAAATTATTTCATTACTTCCATATGTATTAAGTAATATTTCTAAAGGAACTACTGTTACAGATGTAGGTTCTACAAAACTGGAAATAGCCAAAGCAGTAGCAAATCATCCCAATCGACGTAATTATGTCCCTTCTCATCCTATGTCGGGCACCGAATATTCAGGTCCTATGGCTGCAAAAGAAGGATTATTTAAACAAAAAATTGCAATTATCTGTGATCATAAAAAATCAGCGCCACAACATCTTGCACTTATTGAAAAAATGTACCAGACATTGGAAATGAATATAGCCTATATGTCATCAGATGAGCAGGATCACAGTACTGCTTTTATTTCACACCTTCCTCATGCAGTAGCTTTTGCTCTGGCTAATACAGTTCTGGCAAAAGAAAATCGTTCAATTATATTCGATCTTGCCAGCGGAGGATTCCGGTCTACAGCCCGTCTGGCCAAGAGTGCACCTTCAATGTGGGGACCTATTTTCCAGCAAAATAAATTTTACATACTTGAAGCTATGGATACTTATATTAAACATTTCATTGAATTAAGAGAAAGCATTGAAAAAAATGAAGACGAAATGTATAAGCTAATGACAAATGCAAATAAAATAAAAGACATCGTGGATGGGAAATCATCCTCTATGATTAAAAACGAAAACAGAATTATTAAATATTTTACAAAATAAAAACAGAATGGAAATAAAATTAGATATCCAACCTATTAAATCCTGGTTACCAAAAATAGACAATCCATTGTTAATTGCAGGTCCATGTAGTCTGGAAACGGAAGAGCAAACTCTTAGTACCGCCCGTCTGCTGGTTAATGATCATAGAGTACAAATTTTCAGAGGAGGAGTATGGAAACCAAGAACACGTCCAGGATGTTTCGAAGGAATCGGAAAAATCGGATTGGAATGGCTTAAGGAAGTAAAAAAGGAAACCGGACTGATGGTAGGAACCGAAGTTGCCAATGCAAAACATACAGAACTGGCATTAAAAGCCGGATTAGATGTACTATGGATAGGAGCTCGTTCCACAGCCAGTCCTTTTACAGTTCAGGAAATTGCCAATGTAGTAAAAGGGACCAATGTTACAGTTATGGTTAAAAACCCTGTAAACCCGGACATACAGTTATGGATAGGAGCACTGGAAAGAATAAACCGGGCAGGTATAAAAAACCTGATAGCCATTCACAGGGGATTTACTCCTTTCTGCGAAACAAAATACAGAAATTACCCGAACTGGAAAACCTACATAGAACTCAGAAGACTGATTCCCAATCTTCCTGTCATCTGTGACCCGAGTCATATTTCCGGAAAACGCGAATACCTTTATGAAATTTCTCAGAAAGCTTTTGATATGGGTATGGACGGATTAATGATAGAATCTCACTGTAATCCTGATGTAGCTCTAAGCGACAAGGCTCAGCAACTTATACCTTCTGATCTGACGAAACTTCTTGACAGACTGGTTATCAGAGAGAAAAAAACAAACAATAAACAATTCGAGAACCAGCTGGAAATGTTGCGTAATCGCATAGATGCCATAGATAACGAACTTCTTGAAACATTGTCAGCAAGATTTGCTATAACCAAACAAATAGGTGAATATAAAAAAATACACAACGTTGTCGCATTACAAATGGATCGTTGGAAAGAGCTTATGGAAAGCCGTACCAACCTTGCCGATAAAATGAAATTAGACAAAACACTTGTAAAAAGTCTATTTCAGCTCATACATGAAGATTCTGTTCGTATGCAGACAGAAATTCTTGATAAAGAATAAAAATTAAGACAAAAATTGAAAAAGGACAGGTTTAGTTTAGACCAGTCCTTTTTTTGCCAGTTTATTAAAACTATTTAGATAAGATTATAACAGCTAATTTTGAAAGACATTTAGTAAGTATATATGGAACTTTAATTGCATCTTTTTTTTCTTTCCCCACATATATAAACATCACAGATACCTGATAATCTTTTAGAGTACTATACAATGTCTGTTTATTTACCCGGTAAGATTCCCTCATTTTTCTCTTAACAGCATTACGGTCTACAGCTCTTTTACATACTTTACGGGGTACAGCAAAAGCAGCCTGAGCAAAAGCACAATCATCTTTCTGCCGGATAAGAAAGACTACCTTAAACGGAAATATAAAAAAAGATTCTCCTTCTGAAAATAATTTTCCTATAACAGTGTGGCTGCAAAGCCGTTCTTCTTTTTTTAATGTAAAGCGTTCCATTTTAATAATTTTGCTTTCTTAAGCTACATAACTATAACAGCAATTTGTAATATTAATTTTTAAACCTTCAGTAATTCTAATAAAAAAAAAGGAGAATTAAACAGTTCTCCCTTAGATAAGTTTTATGAAAACAAAGTACTATAATCTATTACCTAAATTATTTAGCCTTTGCTTTATTATAAGATTTAATATATTGTTCAAGGGCCATTGTCATAGATGGAGCCTGTGCCGTAGGTGCCTGAACATCCAGCCTGAATCCTTCTTTTTTCACTGCTTCAGCTGTCGCAGGACCAAAACAGGCAATTTTGATATCATTTTGTTTAAAATCAGGAAAATTTTGTTCAAGCGATTTTATTCCTGAAGGACTAAAGAAAACAAGAATATCGTAATCAATATTTTTCAAATCAGACAAATCACTGCTTACTGTACGGTATAGAATGGCTTTTGTATAATTAAAGCCTCCCTCATCAAGCAATTTGGGTATTTCATGTTTATGAATATGAGACAATGGAACAAGGAATTTATCTTCCTTATGTTTTTTCATAATCTTAACCAGATCAACAAACTTACCATTTCCGTAAAATATCTTCCGCTTTCTATAAACAATATATTTTTGCAGATAGAAAGCAATAGCTTCCGAGACACAAAAATATTTCATAGTGTCAGAAACCGTTATTCTCATTTCACGACAAATCCTAAAAAAATGATTAATGGATGTTCTGCTTGTAAAAAGGACAGCTGTATGATCCAGTATCTGAATTCGCATTTGTCTAAATTCCTTAACAGAGACACCCTCTATCTGAATAAATGGTCTAAAATCAATTTGGACATTCATTTTCTCGGCCAGATCAAAATACGGAGATTTCGCAGTCAGAGGTTTCGGCTGAGAAACTAAAATTTTTTTAATTCTCAAGTTGTTTCTCTTTTAATTATTGAATAAGAAAAAAATTCATTGCCAGTTTATATAAATATAGGATTGGCAAAATTTCCAGGGAGCAAAGATACAAAATCAAATAAAAAATAGGAAACTGTTTCCTTAATAATATTTTTATACCCCTAAACAATAACAAAAAGTAAAGAAAAATAAATATTGATATTCCAATTATAAACAAATATTCCTGCTGTAACCGAGGGATAAAAACTATACTAATACATATAGGAAATAAAAAAAGTCCTAATACCCTGTTGTAGTTATTCATGTTAAAAACATATTCAGAAGTCTCAAAAGAGGACCTTGTAATATAACCCATAAAAAAATACAATATTTTTTTTACCATAATAAAAAAGATTATTCCCCCGGTAATAAAAAAATAATTTATCCATTCCACAGAATAAAAGTGAATAGAAAAAAAATCTGCTATCTGATATAAAAAGATACCGGACATAAGATAAAAAACCATGTCCAGACCAAAAGCCGAATGCTTAAAGACTAAAGACTTCTCCTGAAACATTCTTTTTGATTCACTATTATTAAAGGAAGACCTTAAAAGTTGCCCCCAATAATTTCTGTAAAAAACTCTGACAATGGCAAACAGTATAAAGACAATTACAAAAATTCCTGTCATCCAGCTCTGTATATTTATCTTGAGTTCTTCCTCCGGAAGAATGATACCTGAAGATATATCTCTTTCTGAAGGTATAGAAATATAATTACCTGATATTGATTTTAAAGGTTCTATAGTTTGTATTTTAGTACGATACAACTGTTTATTAGAATCTTTTATTATTAATAAAGAATCATTAGTCAACGGCGAATAGGATTTTTTTGTTGAAAATGTATCTGTTTCTGAATTAAAAAAAACAAGAGTATCGGAGAAATCAATATTCTTTGAAAAAGAAATTTCAGCCATTGTATCTTATTTTATCAATATAGAATCATTAAATATAGGATTTTGTATTAATCCGGACATTCTGTATTTTTTTTGAACAAAGATAAATATTTTAATGTGCCTCCAGCCAGTTTGGTGCATCATTCATCTCTATTGTCAGCGGAATTCCTAAATCAACAACATGCTCCATCCTCTGTTTTACAATTTTTTTAACCTGTTCCAGCTCGGTTAACGGAACATCAAAATTCAGCTCATCATGAACCTGAAGAACCATTTTAGACTTTAAATGCTGATACCTGAAATCATCATAAATACGAATCATCGCCAGCTTAATAATGTCAGCAGCAGATCCCTGGACAGGAGCATTAATGGCATTTCTTTCGGCCACTCCCCTTACAACAGAATTGGCAGAATTAATATCACTAAGATACCGGCGGCGCCCCATAATAGTTTCCACATAACCTTTTTCACGAGCAACATCAATACTTTCTTTCATAAAATCCTTAATCCGGCTGAAAGTTTTAAAATATCCGTCTATCAGAATTTTAGCTTCACCACGCGGTATATTCAGCCTCTGTGAAAGACCGAATACCGATATACCGTAAATCATGCCAAAATTTGCAACTTTAGCCTTCCTTCTCATATCCGGAGTAACCTCATCAATAGAAACATTAAAAATTTTTGATGCAGTAAGAGCATGTACATCTATACCTTCAATAAATGCTTTTGACATATGCTGATCCTTACTCAAAGCAGCCATAATACGAAGCTCCACCTGTGAATAGTCTGCCGACAAAAACACATGATCCCTATCTGAAGAGGTAAAAGCCTTTCTAATTTCCTTCCCCTCATCATCACGAATAGGAATATTCTGTAAATTAGGATTAGTGGAGCTAAGTCTTCCTGTTGAAGTAACAGCCTGATTATATGACGTGTGTATTTTGCCTGTTTTCGGATTAATCAGTCTTGGCAAAGATTCCACATATGTTGATAATAATTTTTTAAGACCTCTGTATTTTAATATTTTTTCTACAACAGGATGCTTACCAACCAATTTTGATAATACATCCTCAGATGTAGAATACTGTTTCGTTTTAGTTTTTTTTGCATGATCGTCAATTTTCAACCTGTCAAAAAGAACAAGTCCCAATTGCTTTGGAGATGAAATATTAAAATCAACACCTGCAAGTTCTTTAATCTCCTTTTCAAGCTCCATAATACGATCACGAAGAACGCCCGAATAGGAATTAAGAACCTCCGTATTCAAAGTCACCCCTGTCATTTCCATATCGGTAAGTACTGGAATAAGAGGCATTTCTATTTCTTCAAAAACTTTTCTAACACCGGTTTTATCCAGTTCCGGATCAATTTTTTGTTTTAGTTGAAGTGTAAGATCAGCATCCTCACATGAATATTCTCTAAGCTGATCATCGGAGACCTGCCTCATAGTTTTTTGCCCTTTCCCTTTTTTCCCAATAAGACTCTCTGTCTCCACCTTTATATAGGACAAATAAATATCACACAGATAATCCAGATTATGTCTAAGTTCGGGCTGTATAAGATAATGAGCTATCATAGTATCAAAACAAGGACCCTTAACTTCAAGTCCGTACTGCAAAAGCATTTCAATATCATACTTTATATTCTGGCCGACCTTTAAAATTTTAGGATCCTGAAAAATAAGTCTGAATTCCTGAACTATTTTCTCTGCATTATACCGCTCAGATGGAACTTTCACACAATAGGCCTCTCCTTTTTTAAAAGAAAAGGAAATACACACCAACTCTGCTTTATGGACATCCAGTCCGGTTGTCTCAGTATCAAAGCAAAACTCCTTCTGCACAGAAAGATCGGCACGCAGACTTGCCCTCTGCATGTCATTTTCCACCATAAAATATCGGTGAATCGTATTTTCAATATTAGATTTATTCTGTTCTTTCTCAGGAGCAGAAGGTGCTTCTCCAAACAGTGTTCCCTGTTCAAAAGTCATTTCAGCTGAAACTTTCTTTTGCTGAGTTTTTTGGGCAAGTCCCTTAAATTCGAGTTCATTAAAAATATTCGTTAATGAATCACTGTCAGGCTCACTCATTAACAGTTCTTCCCTGTTAAAAAAGACCGGTACATCAAGAATAATCTCAGCCAGTTTGCGGGATAACCTTACCTGCTTCTCATTCTCTATTACTTTTTCCTTTTGCTTTCCTTTTAATTTTCCTACATTCTCATACAAACCATCAACTGAATGATAAGCTGATATAAGCTTGCCGGCCGTTTTCGGTCCTACACCGGGACATCCGGGAATATTATCGGCAGCATCCCCCATCAGAGCCAAAATATCAATCACCTGTTCAGGTCTTTCGATACCAAATTTTTCACAAACCTCAGGAATACCCCATATTTCCATGCCATTCGAATTATGCCCGGGTTTATACATTTTTATATTCTCAGAGACAAGCTGTGCGTAGTCTTTATCAGGTGTTACCATATAAACCCGGAATCCTTCTTTTTCAGCTTCTTTGGCTACTGTTCCAATCACATCATCTGCCTCGTATCCGACTTTCTCAATAATCGGAATTTTAAAAGCTTCTATAATCTTTCTTACCCATGGAACAGCCAGACGTATATCTTCGGGCATAACTTCACGATTTGCTTTATATTCAGAATACATTTTATGCCTGAAAGTAGGTTCATGCAAATCAAAAGCTACGGCCATATGTGAAGGATTCTCTTTTTTCAACAATTGTTCCAGGAAATTGGTAAAACCAAACATAGTGGAAGTATTGAGTCCTTTTGAATTATATCGTGGATTTTTTATAAAAGCAAAATAAGACCTGTAAATCAATGCATATGCATCAAGAAGAAAAAGACGGGGAAACGAATCGTTCTGCTGTTTCATATATTATTTTTTAAAAATCATTCTACTTTAAAAAATCATGTATAAACTATATTTAGTATAATTTATAGATACTGTTATATCGGTTTTACATAAACCTGACTTAAGAAAAATACAAACCAGTGTAAACTGAATCCGGCACATCTTCTTAAAATTATTTTTTGTAAATATATAACTAATTCCACTGCTGTAAAAATGAAAAGAACTTTGTTATTTCGCTAAATAACGAAAGATGTCTTTTCTTAAGTTCTTTTAAAAAAATTTATTTATTAAATTTGGTGCTTATAAAGAAACATATGACAACTAAAACAAGTCTAATAAAAGGATCCACAATAGAAAATGAATTTTCGGAATTTGAAAATTTCTTTCATGCTATATTACAAAGTGATGATCCTGTTCTTTCTCCTATTTTAGAATACATTATTCAGAAAAACGGGAAACATATGCGTCCTATGTTTATACTTCTCTCTGCCAAAATTTTCGGAGAAATAAGTAAAAAAACATATACAGCTGCTTCATCAATAGAAATAATGCATACGGCATCATTAATTCATGACGATGTAGTAGACGAATCTGAAAAAAGAAGAGGTTCTTTTTCGGTTAATGCCGTATGGAAAAATAAGACAGCAGTACTTGTTGGAGATTTTTTAATGTCAGTTGGACTTTCAATAAACATGGAAGGTCCTTATATTAAGTTTATAGATTTACTTACTAATGCTTTTAAACAAATGAGTGAAGGAGAAATTATTCAGCTGAGCAAAAGCAGAAAACTTGACATTGATTTTGATTCTTATTTCGACATTATATATAAAAAAACAGCCGTACTTTTTGCCACAAGTCTGGCTATAGGAGCCGCTTCAGTGACTGAAGATCAGAATATCATCGACAACATGTACGATATTGGTAAAAATATTGGCATCGCCTTTCAGATAAAGGATGATATTTTCGATTATAGTATTCATCAGGATATTGGCAAGCCTACAGGAAATGATCTTAAAGAAAAAAAGATAACTCTTCCAATGTTATATATACTTGATAGATCAACAGAAATTGAAAAAAAGAAAATTATAAACACAATCGCTAAGGAAAATCAAAACGAAGAAAAAATCCAGGAACTAATTAGCCTCGTTATAGATAATGGAGGTCTTGATTATGCAACGGAACAAATGAACAAATATAAAAATCGTGCTATCTCACAAATTAAATCACTTCCTGACTCTCCTTCAAAAACAGATATGATAAAACTGGTCGAATATGTGACGGACAGGAAAAAATGAAAATATAAATTCAGGTACTTTTTTTAGAATTTTACAGGGTTTGTCTTTTATGTCCGTATTTTTTATTTTGCCTTAACAAAAGTAATCCTGTATAAGTAAGACCGGCATTAAGAAGAAGTAATTCAAAACCAAATTCATATCCACCAAACCATACTTTTGAATGAGAACTTATAATATAAGTAAGTACAGGAGAAAGCAGACAAACATAAGGAACAAATCTATCCTTCACCTCTCTCTTGCATAAGAGACCAAAAGCAAACAATCCAAGTAAAGGGCCATATGTATAACCTGCAGCACGAAAAACAGCAATAACAACACTGCCATTATTAATAGCCCTGAATATTACGATTACAATAAACAATAATACAGCAAACCCAATATGAACTTTTTTTCTGGTCTGTTTCCCTTTTAAAGAATCCGGTTTAACATTAAGAATATCTATACAAAAAGATGTAGTCAGTGCTGTCAGTGCAGAATCAGCACTGGAATAAGCAGCCGATAAAATTCCAAGTAAAAAGAAAATTCCGGCAGTTACCCCAAAATAACGAACAGCCAGCATAGGATAAAGATCATCGCTTCTCCCGGGCAAAGAGATCCCCTTTTGCTTGGCAAAATAATATAACATAACCCCAAGAGCCATAAAAAACAAATTAGCTAACAAAAAAGCAAAACTAAACCAAAACATATTTTTTTGTGATTCTTTTTTAGTTTTACATGTAAGATTCTTTTGCATCATATTCTGATCCAATCCATTAATAGCTATAACAATTCCCAGTCCGGCCAGAAATTGCTTAAAGAAATTAGTCTTAGAATGCCAGTCCCAATCAAAAGTATGACTATATGGATGATTATTTATTACGGTAATCATATCACCTAAACCCATATCCAACTGTTTCAAAATAGTATAGATAGTAAAGATAACGGCTCCTATTATAAAAATCGTCTGAAGAGAATCTGTCCATACCACTGTCTTTATTCCTGCCTTATGGGTATAAAGCCATATAAACAATAATGTCAAAAACACAGTTACCCAGAAAGGAATTCCCAACGAATCAAAAAAGGTAAACTGCAAAACTCCTGCAGCCAGAAACAATCTAAAAGAAGCACCTATTGTCTGAGAAACAAGAAAGAAAAAAGAGCCGGTTTTATATGAACAAAAACCAAAACGTTTTTCAAGATATGTATATATTGAAACCAGATTTAATCTGTAATACAAAGGAATTAACACAATAGCAATAACCCAGTAACCAACAAAGTTTCCAAGTAAAAACTGAAAATAAGTCCATGCAGAATTTCCAACTTCCCCCGGTACAGAAATAAAAGTAACCCCCGAAATGGTAGAACCCACCATACCAAATGCAACAAGATACCAGGGAGAACGTCTGTTCCCGGTAAAAAAAGTTTCATTCTTTGCTTTTCTTGAAGTAAAATAGGAAACACATAAAAGAAGCACAAAAAAAAGAATAATAACAATAAGAATAAGACTGGTACTCATTAATTATGTTTTTAAAATTATTACATTACTTTTAAAAACATATATTTAACAAGTATCTGACAACCTTCATATTTCCTGTACATATTTATAAATTGTTTCGTTAAAATTAATTTAATTTTTAAAAACCTTTCTCTTATATTAAAAATATTTTATAAAATATCGGACGGAACGGTTTATTTTTACTGAAATATTTCTAAATTCATTGGATAATTATTTCTTTCAGACTTTTGCTAAAAGAGCAAAAGTCTGAAAGAAATAATCAGATGGCATACAATATTCATGTTTTTTTAAATCTTATAATAATGAAAAAACTAATAGTAGACAGCGGATCCACAAAAACAGACTGGGCACTGATGGAAGACGGAAAAATTTCCGCGTCCTTTAAAACAAAAGGATGGAATCCTTTTTTCACATCAGAGAATGATTTTTTAAATAATTTAAAAGAAAAAATTCTTCCCGGAATAAAAGGGAACGTTGACGAAATATTCTTTTACGGTGCAGGAGTAACCGACAAAAATAAAAGAGACAAAATAGAAAAACCACTTTCCCTGTTATTCCCTAAAACAAAAATAGAAATTCAAAGCGATTTGCTCGGTGCTTCGCGTGCATTGTTCGGAAATGAGGCAGGAATGGTATGTATTCTGGGCACAGGTTCAAATAGCTGTCTTTATGACGGAAAAGAAATAAAAAAGACTATTCCTCCTCTTGGATATATCCTTGGTGACGAAGGTAGCGGAAATGCTTTAGGTAAAAAACTTCTTGGTGATTATTTCAAAGAAATTATGCCTATAAAACTACGTAAATTATTTGAAGAGGATTATATTATAAAACTTAAAGAGGTATTGAAACAAGTTTATGAAGAAAATGAAAATCCTGCAGAATATCTTGCATCATTTGCGCCCTTCCTCACAAAAAACATTACAGATCCATACTGTCAGCAAATTCTCAAAAGAAATACAATTAATTTTTTTGAAAGAAACGTGCTTACCATTCCCTCTGCTAAAAAATATCCTATTGGATTTATCGGTTCCATTGCATATCATTTCAGTGACTTCATTGTAAGACGGGCCTGTGAATATGGGTTCAGTAGCTACAGAATTGAAAAGGAACCCATTAGCGGATTAGCAAAATTCCACAAAAATTGATTCATTTTGAATGTTAAAAAAGCTTATAACAGAATATAATTCTTCGTATAACAATCATGGACATATGTATATAATAGAAATACTTAATGCAATACATGAAGAAGACAAAAAAATAGTTCCCGCGATTAAAAAAACCATTCTATTTCAACCTGAAGGAAACTGTTACGTATATACATTTTCACAAAGTATATAAAGAAGTTCCTCATCAAAAAATTATCTGAAAAAAATTAATTGAATGAAAATTGGATCTCTTGACCTCGGTGAAACACCGCTTTTCCTGGCTCCTATGGAAGACGTAACATATAAATCCTTCCGTTATATGTGTAAAAAATATGGTGCCGATGTAATGTATACCGAATTTATTCCTTCGGAAGCCCTGATTCGCGAAATCAAAAAAATTCATCAGAAGATGAGTATTTTTGATTTCGACCGTCCGGTAGCAATACAGATTTATGGTCATAATATAGACTCTATGGTATATGCAGCCCAGGTTGCAGAAGAAGCACAACCCGACTTCATAGATATTAATTATGGATGCCCCATGAAAAAAATTGTAAAAAGGGGTGCCGGCGCAGGGATGTTGCAGGACCTGGATAAAATGCAAAAAATGACAGAAGAAGTTGTTAAAGCAGTTTCTCTTCCTGTAACAGTAAAAACAAGATTAGGATGGGACAGTAAAACCATAGTAATTCGTGAAGCAGCAAGAAGACTTCAGGACGCAGGTATATCCGCTTTGGCAATCCACGGACGCACACGCGAACAACTCTATACAGGAGAAGCAGACTGGAACTTAATAGGAGAAGTAAAAAATGATCCATATATAAAAATCCCTATTATAGGTAATGGCGACATAAAAAGTCCGGTTATGGCTGCCGAACGATTAAAACAAACCGGAGTAGATGCCCTGATGATAGGAAGAGAAAGTATCGGCCGGCCTTGGATTTTTAAAGAAATAAAACATTATTTTGCCACAGGTGAATGTCTTCCCCCGCCAACAGTAAGAGAAGTCATTGAAAACATGAGAAAACAGCTTGAGATATGTATTGAATGGAAAGATAATTCACATACAGCTATTCTGATGATGAGACGTCATTTTGCCAGATATTTCCCTGGTGTGCCCAAATTTAAAAATTATCGAATAAGATTGTTGCAGGAAGGTGATCTGTATAAACTAAATGAGATAATGAATGAAATTGTAGATGTTTTTGGAGATATTCGCGTAAATTACGCAGAACAAAGTTTGAAATAATTAATGATTGATAAAATAACAATAGACCACATTTTTGAAGCGGCCGACATTGTAGAAGTAGTCTCAGAATTCGTATCCTTAAAAAAAAGAGGTGTCAACTGGATCGGATTATGTCCTTTTCATAATGAAAAAACACCCTCATTCACCGTTTCCCAGGCAAAGGGAATTTTTAAATGTTTTGGATGCGGCAAAGGAGGTAATGTGGTCAACTTCATAATGGAACACGAATCCCTTTCATATCCTGAAGCATTAAAATGGCTGGCTATAAAATATCATATAGAAATTTCTGAAAAGGAAGAAACACCGGAGGAAAAACTTAAAAAAGATGAACGCGAAAGTATGATGATTGTCTCTTCATATGCACAAAAATATTTCTCGGATTTCTTATGGAAAGAAAACGAGGGACGGACCATTGGATTATCCTATTTTTTGCAACAAAGAGGTCTTCATGAAGATATTATCAAAAAATTTAATCTCGGGTACTGTCCCGAAGGAAAGGATAATTTCACCAAGGCTGCCCGGGGACAGGGATACAGGATGGATTTTCTGGAAAAAACAGGACTTACCATAAAAAGAGATGACTGGATTCGCGATCGGTTTGCAGGAAGAGTTATTTTCCCTATTCAGGGTCTTGCAGGAAGAATTATAGGGTTTGGAGGAAGAATATTAATTAAGAACGATAAAACAGCAAAGTATCTCAATTCGCCTGAGTCTGAAATTTACCACAAGAGTAATGCTTTGTATGGCATTTACCATGCCAAAAGAGCCATTACACAAAAAGACAAATGCTTTCTTGTAGAAGGTTATCTTGATGTTCTCTCTATGTATCAATCAGGCATTGAAAATGTAGTTGCATCTTCAGGAACATCCCTAACTGTTGACCAGATCAGGTTAATTAAACGTTTTACGAATAATATCACGATCCTATATGACGGAGATGCTGCAGGAATTAAAGCTTCATTGCGAGGTATTGACATGGTTCTGGAGGAAGGCATTAATGTAAAAGTGCTTTTGCTTCCTGAGAGTGAAGATCCTGATTCTTTTGCACAATCACATTCTTCAAGCGAACTGGAAAAATACATTGAGAATAATGAAACCGACTTCATTAGATTTAAAACAAAGTTGCTATTAAAAGAAGCCGAAAATGATCCTATTAAAAAATCGGAACTAATAACTAATATTATAAAATCAATAGCCGTTGTTCCCGACAATATCACAAGATCAGTTTACATTCAAGAATGCAGCCGGCTTATGGATGTTTCAGAAGAAGTTCTGTTTAACGAAGTCAGAAAGCTCAAATCCCGCAATAGTGAAAACATCCGGATTAAAAATAATAGAGAATCTGCCATTGCAAAACAAAAATTAAAACCCGAACAAAAAAAGAAACAAAAAAAAAATAACTGTGATATCTTTGAACAGGAAATTATCCGTATTCTGTTAAAATACTTTAATTATGTTGTTTTTGAAGAAGATGATGAAGACAATCCCGAAATTAAAACGAAAGTTACAGTCGGACAATATATTATAGGAGAACTGGATCATGACAGTCTCGTTTCCGATAACAAGATTGTAAATACTATTATAGATGTTTTTAGAGAAAATCTTGACAATCTTGATTTCAATTCAAATTCGTTCTTTATTAACCACAGTGATCCTAAAATCAGTCAGTATACAAGTAATATAATTGCTGAAAAATATACAGAAAGTAAAAGATGGAAAAAATTTGGAACCGTAAAAACGGAAGATAAAATACTTGATAAACTGATACCTAAAATAGTTCTTGAATACAAATTGCGCAAAACAAGGATATTGCTGGATTCTATTGAACAAAAAATTTCAGATGCAGCAAAGGAAAAGGATCCTGAACAAATAAAAGTACTTCAGCATAAATATATCCAGCTAAAAAAAGTAGAAAAAAGAATAGCTATGGATCTTGGAAACAGGCCAATAATATAAAAAGTATTAATTATGAAGCAATTGAAGCCTTTGTTAAATATCCATTTGACCATGAAGAAGACTTCTTAAAATAAGCCGTTAATAAAAATGAGGGATTATTAAAAGAATCCCTCATTTTTATTATAATACCTAAAATCAGCAAGGAATTTAGGTAATGTATTTATTTCTAATTATTATTTATCTCCTGCCAAACCAGAGCACTGGCTCCAACAATAGCTGCATCTCCTGCTTTAAGTTTAGAAGGCAAAAGATCTATTTTATTCTTAAATATAGGAAGAAGATGAGCTTCCATGCTTTCCTTTGCCGGTTTAAAAATATAATCTCCGGCAGCTGTAGGACCTCCAAATAGGAAAATAGCTTCAGGACTAAGATAATGAACAGTATCCGCAAGAGCCTGTCCCAGCCATTTACCTGTCAGCTTAAAAGTTTCAAGAGCCACTTCATCTCCTTTTTCTGCGGCATCAAAAATCATTTTAGAATCCAGTTCTTTAAACGATTTGTTAGCCAGAAGACTATCAGTTCTGTTATCACGAACCATAATTTCAAAGGCCGTACGTTTCATTCCAGGTGCAGAGCAATAAGCTTCGAGATGACCACGGGTACCACACCCGCAAAGACGTCCACCCGGAATAAGCATGGTATGCCCGCATTCCCCGGCAAATCCATCATTACCATATACTAACTTTCCATCAACAACAAGTCCACTACCAACACCAGTGCCAAGTGTATACATAACGAAATTCTTCATCCCTTTTGCTCCGCCATATACCATCTCTCCTATGGCAGCAGCATTGGCATCATTAGTAATAGAAATAATCAAATCAGAAAAATTTTCTTTTAATAAATCAACAAAATGAATTACTCCCTTAAAAGAGAGATTTGGAGCATACTCTATTGTTCCGGAATAATAATTACCATTAGGTGCACCTATTCCAATTCCCAGTATTTTTATATCATTATTTACCAACGAAATTGAACGGATTAATTCTCTGACAGCTAAAGTTATATCCGCTATATATAACTTTATATCACCATGAGACGGAGTTTTTATGGTTTTTTTTACCATCACTTTACCATCCTGATCTACAATTCCAATTGCAGTATTTGTTCCTCCTACGTCAATACCTATTGCTGTTTTTTTCATTTATTTAATCTTTTATTTTTATACTATAAAAATAAGAAAATATTTTTAATCATGCTACATTAAACAGAAAAACAACAAACATAAAAAAATAATTATCTGCTATTCTTAGATTTTTATCTTTATTTATATATTTACAAATGTTAAATTATAACATCATATGTCATTAAATCCAATTCAGGACAAAAGTTATATCCGTGCTGCAGCTCTTTGCAGTAAATCTGAGCAAAATTTGTTCAAGACAAAAAATAAACTTCTTAGATGGGGACTTTCTAAAGAAGAAGCGATTCCGGTACTCGAAAGACTTAAAGAAGAAAAATTTATTGACGAAAA
>JAENXA010000131.1 GCA_016649735.1 Prolixibacteraceae bacterium
AATTCCTTGAAATATAAATACAGTTCCAAGTATAAATACAGGAATATGCCATGTTATTACCTTTTTTGCCAGTAAATAGAGGAATCCAAGTAATAGCATAACCGCTGAAATTTCTCCCAGTGAACCGGACATGTTTCCGTAAAGCAAATCAAGTTTTGAGGGAAGATCAGGTAAAATATCTACGATGCTCTGACCACTTTTTATTCCGTGTTTAAGGATTGCAAGAGGTGTTGCTGTTGTTGTGGCATCTATAGCAGAATGTATAGATGCTGGCCATGTGGTCATTTGCGCCGGGAAGGAAATTAATAAGAAAACACGACCCAGTATTGCCGGATTAAAAGGATTGTTTCCAAGTCCTCCGAATGACATTTTACCGATTCCTATAGCAACTATAGCTCCAATTATTATAATCCAGCAGGGGAGGGAAGAGGGAACATTAAAGGCAAGAAGAATTCCTGTGATTACTGCAGAACCATCTGTAATTTGCGGTTCTTGTTTCATTACGAATCGCTGAATAAGATATTCTATGGCGACACAGGAAACAACCGATACCAGAATTACTTTTACAGCATCGAATCCGAACATAAAAATTGACCAAACCAGTGCAGGCATCAGTGCTATGATGACCGTATACATTATTTTTTTCACCGACTGATCGGAATGTATATGCGGGGATGGCGAAATTGTTAGTAAATTATTCATGTTTATTTCTTTTTTCAATCGGGTATGTTATTGTTTTTTTATTTTTCTGGCTCTTAAAATTCCGCCTACATTTTTCTTTCCCTGACGAATATAGTCAAGTAAAGGACGGTTTGTAGGGCATGTAAAACTGCATGAACCGCATTCGATGCAATCCATTACATTATGCTCTTCGGCTACATCCCATTGTTTCTTTAAAGAAACTGTCGCCAGTAAATAAGGCTCAAGTCCCATAGGACAAACAGTTATGCATCGTCCGCAACGAATACAATCCTGTTCCTGGCCTCTTTTAGATTCTTCCTCAGGCAGTAACAATACTCCTGATGTTCCTTTGGATACCGGAATGTCAGTAGAATTTACGGCTCTTCCCATCATTGGACCTCCGCAGATAACCTTACCTCCTTCTATGGAAGAGACTCCTGCAGCTTCAATAAGTTCCTTAATAGGTGTTCCTATACGTACCAGAAAGTTTGATGGCTTGCTAAGTCTTTTACCTGTTACAGTTACTACACGTTCAAAAAGCGGTTTATTTTTAAGTACTGCTTCATATACTGCGAAAGTGGTTCCTACATTTGAAACTACAGCTCCTGTCTCTATTGGCAGTGCACCTGAAGGTACTTCACGGCCTGTTATGGCATTAATGAGTTGTTTCTCACCTCCCTGTGGATATTTCATTTTAAGGGGAACAACTGTTACTTCAGGATCACCTGAAGTGAGTTCTGTAAGATGCTTAATGGCATCTTGTTTATTGTTCTCAATTCCTATGCATGATTTTTTTACGTTTAACGCTTTCATTAAAAGATGAATCCCTTTGATGATTTCTTCTCCTTTTTCAAGCATTAATCTGTGATCGGCTGTAAGATAAGGCTCACATTCTACTCCGTTGATAATAAGAATTTCAGCTTTTTTTCCCGGAGGGGGCATAAGTTTTACGTGTGTGGGGAATGTTGCTCCTCCCATGCCAACTATTCCGGCCTGCTTAATTCTATCTATTATGGTTTTTGAATCAAGCGCGTCTCCGTTTTCTTCTTTATTTAAAATGCTTTCTTCCCATTCATCTCCTTCTCTTTCAATGACAATACATTGTTTGGGATAACCTCCGCTATCCGGTGCAGGAGCAAATTTTTTGACTGTTCCGGAAACGGATGAATGAATGTTGGCCGAAACAAAGCCTCCTGCCTGGGCTATTAATTGTCCTGCCTTTACTTTGTCTCCTATCTGAACAATTGGTTTAGCCGGTGCTCCGATATGTTGGGCAATAGGAATAAAAACTATTTTAGGTAAAGGTAATTTTTCGATGGGTTTTCCTGCTGAGAGTTTATTCCCTGCGGGATGTATTCCACCAATTTTGAATGTCTTCAACACAATTGACCTCCTGTCTTAAATATTAATTTTTTTGAATTTTTTATCACAACAGTATTTTTTAAGAGGATATTATTCTTTTTTTAAACTGTAACTTCTTTTTTTTCCGTTTTTTCCGTTTCTTTTGTTTCGGGTTTTGCAGCAGGTTTTGGGACCGTTTCCGTTAACGGTTTTTTAACGGGTTTGGGCTTTGGAGTACCTTTAATTAAAGGCTTTGGGAAGTTAACGTCTATAATTGCATGTGTGGGACATACCACAACACATTTACGACATAAGCGACATTTGTCTGAATCTATGTAAGCCAGATTGTCTTTAAGTGTAATGGCATCAAACGGACAGACCTGTACACATTTTCCGCATCCTATGCAGGCTGCTTTACATGATTTTCTGCCAACTCCTCCTTTTTCTTCATTACGGCATGCTACATATACCTTCATGTTTCTCGGAGCTTTTTTTCTGAGCTCTATAAGGTTTCTCGGGCATGCTTCTACGCAGGCACCGCATGCTACACATTTATCATCATTTACTTCCGGTAATCCGGTTTCGGGATTCATGTGAATGGCATCGAAATTACAGGCTGCAACGCAGTCACCTTCTCCAAGACATCCAAATTGACATCCTGTATCTCCTGAATAAATAGAAGCTTCCACAGCACAGGAAGATGCTCCGTCGAAATGACTTGTTTTGGGACGATTTTCACATGTTCCGTTGCATCTTACTACAGCAACTCTGGGTGCTTTTTTCTCAACTTTTAAATTTAAGATACCGGCAATGTTTTCCATTGTTTCATTCCCTCCGACTGAACATAATTTATCAGAGAGATCATTGTCTTTTACACATACTTCTGCAAACGCACGACATCCGGCGAATCCACATCCTCCACAATTGGCTCCGGGTAATGCTTTTTCAACTTCGTCTATTTTGGGGTTCTCATGAACCTTAAATTTTTGTGCAACAAAATAGAGAATAACCGCAGCCATAATACCGATGGAACTTAAAATAATAATACTATAAATAATAACTGTATTCATACATTAAGATTATAACGACTTGATTTTGAAATTAAAACTTTTCTTAAGATTTTTTCTGAATAAATATAGCAGCAGATAATATGGGACAAGAATACCAATGGACAAAAGTCCTGATAATCCTTCTTCACCTGTTATCTGCATGGATATAATTAGAACTGCTAATACCAGAAGAAAGGGTAGTAGATATCCGTAAAATAAAGCTTTCATGCTCTGAGAGGTTGTCCCTGTTACAAGTACTTTCTGACCTGTATGAAAAGTTTCAAAATAATTGTCAATTTCAATGTCTTTGTCCTGCAACTCGGAGGCAGGGCACATATTTTTAGCATTACACATACTACATGCAGATTGGCTAACTATAGTGACTATTATTTTATCATCTAAAATTTTTTTAACAATTCCTTTATGTGAAATTTCGTTTGCCATTTTTTCCTTTTTTGCTTAAAAGGCAAAACTAAACATGTTTTTTTAATTTTTACAATATAAAGATATTTTTTATGTTTTTTATAGAAAATGTATTTTGTGACTGTATGTTTAAAATGAAACTAAAAAATAGCAAAAAAACAATATATTGATATATTTTGGGTAAGATATATTAAAAAGTATAAGTAGAATTGGTTAACTGATAACACTCCAGTCAAATTCATTTTTTCTTATCTTAACAAGTTGACTTCGCAAAATTTTATTTTTATCTTTTTTTAGTCCCGGATCTTTGTCCAGAATTTCTGAGGCAGTATCTCTTGCAACTTGTAATATTTTTCCGTCTTTTGCAATGTTGGCTATATGAAGGTCCAGCCCCAGTCCGCTTTGCTGTGTTCCTTCCATATCCCCTGGGCCGCGTAGTTTAAGATCTGCTTCTGCAATTTCAAATCCATCATTTGTACGAACCATGGTATCTATTCGCTTATGACTTAAACTGCTGATTTTAAAGGAGGACATTAGTATACAGTATGACTGGCTGGCACCTCTGCCAACTCTTCCTCTAAGCTGATGAAGTTGTGAAAGACCGAATCTCTCGGCATTTTGTATTACCATTATTGAGGCATTGGGTACATCTACACCTACTTCAATTACGGTTGTGGCAACAAGAATCTGAGATTTCCCTTCTTTAAAAAGTTGCATTTCCTTTTCTTTTTCAGCAGCTTTCATTTTGCCGTGTACCATACCAAGTGTGAACATGGGAAAGACTTCTTTTAAGAATTCGTATCCGTTTTCAAGATTTTTAAGGTCGGATTTTTCTGATTCCTTAATTAAAGGGTATACTATATATGCCTGACGTCCCTGTCTTACTTGTTGTTTGATGAACTGGTAGATATCTTTTGCTCTGTTGTCGTAAGTATGACGAGTATCAATTGGTTTTCTTCCCGGGGGAAGCTCATCAATTACTGAGACATCAAGATCTCCGTATATTGTCATTGCCAGCGTTCTTGGGATAGGGGTGGCTGTCATTACAAGGATATGTGGTGGTATGGTGTCACTTTTTGTCCATAATTTCCCTCTCTGTGCTACTCCGAAGCGATGTTGTTCGTCTATTATAACAAGTCCGAGTTTCTTAAAAACTACTGTATCTTCAATTAATGCATGCGTGCCTATTAGTATTTGAATTTCTCCTGTTTTTATACCTTCAAGGGTTTCTCTTCGTTTTTTAGTCTTTACTGAACCGGTAAGAAGGCCAATATTAATAGGAATC